>NZ_JBCGFQ010000069.1:0-18751 GCF_040984075.1 Pseudomonas sp. I2 | reverse complement strand
GAAAAGCGCGATGAATCAATTTGCGATTCTGTACGGAGACCGGTTCATCAGGCCGACCTGGTGAGAATCAGGGCCTGCCTGACGGCAGGCCGTTACCGGCCCGCACACAAAAAATCTGACAGTCCCCAGCCCAGCCATTTTTACCTTCAGCGCTTGCCGAGAATCTTGCCCAGCATCTCCGGTCGCGGCGCGCCTTGCTGGCTCTGCAGGTTCCCTTGCTCATCCTGATAGAAGATCGCCGGCGTCGCCCGCAACCCCAACTCTTCCATAAACGCCAGATTCCCCTCCAGCTTGGTCTGCACAGCCTCCGGTATCGTGTCCAAGGCCTTGAGCGTGCTGGCCTTGCCCGCTTTCTCATGTTGCTCCAGCGCCTTGGCCGGGTCCTTGGCGGCGAGCAAGGCCGCCGACTTGCCTGGGCTGTCCTCGCGGATGATGCCGACCATGATATGGCGCAACTGCACCTTGCCCGACTCGACCCAGGGCCGTGCCTGCTGCCAGAACATGTTGCAGTACGGGCAGTTCGGGTCGCTGAACAGGTAGACGATGCGCGGCGCGTTGGCCTTGCCATCGGCGATCCAGGCGGTCTTTTCCATCTTCGCCCAGATAGCCTTGGTCATTGGGGCATACACCAGTTTTTCCAGCGGCTCTGCACTGAGGTCCTTGCCCTGTTCGTCGAACAGGCTGCCGACCAGCACATGTTTGCCGTCGGGAGTCAGGTACAGGGCGATGCCGTTGTTCTGGTATTCGGCGGCATAACCGCGCAAGCCGTTGGGGGCATCGAAGCTGCCCTTGATCACGGCGCCCTTGGCTTGTATCTGCTGGACCGCCTTGGGCAGTTCTTCGGCCTGCAAGGCCGGGGTCGCCAGCAGGGCCAGGCTCAGGGGCAGCAGTGCATTCAATCGCATGTCAGTTTCCTTGTGCGGCGGAGGAGGGCGCGGTGGCCCGTTCGAAGGGTTGCAGCGCATGGCGCAGGCTGGCACGGGACAGTTCGCCCAGGTGGCTGCCGACCAGCCGCCCTTCGGCGCTGTAGAACAGGGTGGTGGGCAGGGCCATGGAGCCGACCCGCTGGGCCAACTGGCCGCTGCCGTCGAACAGTACATGGGTCAGGCTCAAGCCGGTGGTGGCCAGGAACGTACTGACGTTCTCCGGCGTCTCGCCTTGGTTGACGAACAGGAAGGTCACCTGCGGGTAATCGTGCTGGGCCTGCTGCAGCACCGGCATCTCGCGTCGGCAGGGCGGGCACCAGGTGGCCCAGAGGTTGATCACCAGTGGCTTGCCACGGTAGTCGTGCAGCGCTACCGACTGCCCTGTGGCATTGCGCAGGCTTAGCGCCGGCAACTCGGTGCCCTTGCTGTAGAGGTGGCTGCCAAGGCTCGCCAGCCCCCAGAACAGCGCGCCGCTGAACAGCGCCCAGCCCAGCGGACGGCGCAGGCCCGGGTGGCGCCAGCCCTGCCACAGGGTGCCGAGCACGATGCCGATCAGGCCGGCCCAGAGCAGGAAGCCGCCGTCGCGAATGTCGATCACCTGCACAGGGTCGTCGCGGTACATCGGCCAGTAGGCCAGCACGAAGCCCAGGCGGGCGAACACCAGCCCCAGCAGGAACAAGTTGAACAGCGCCGACTCGGGGCTTTCGCCGCCGCGCCGGGCGACCCACCAGCCGACCAGGCTGGCGATCCCGAGAGCTGCGAGCAGCAGCAGGTGGTTGAGGGCCATGGTCAGCGGCCCCAGGGTCACGGTCAGCATCAGCCTTGGCTCCTGGTCTGTGTCCAGTGCTGCAGGAAGGTGGCGGCATCCACCTCGCCGGTGATGCGCCGGGCGCGGCGTTCCTCGCCTTCCGGGCCGATCCAGATCAGGCTGGGCGGGCCTGGCACCTGGTAGCGCTGCAACAGTTCGCGGCTCTGCGGGCTGTTGGCGGTGACGTCGAGGCGCACCAGGTGCACGTTGGCCAGGTCGGCCTGGACATCAGGCCGGGCAAATACCTGTTTTTCCATGACCTTGCACGCCACGCACCAGTCGGCATAGTAGTCCAGCATCACCCACTGGCCGCGCTCCCGGGCGGCGTCCAGTTCACGTTGCAGCGCCTCGGGGCGGTTGACCGTGACGAAGGCATCCTCGGCCTTGGCGTTCGCCACGGGGGCTCCGTTCCCCGCGAAGGGTTGCAGCGGTTGCCAGAGGTCGTCACCGCCGGCTGCGGCGCCGACCAGCAACAGGCCACCCCACAGGGCGCCGAGCAGCGGCATGGCGCGCAGCGCGGGCAGGCGGTGCAGGGCAGGCCAGGCGGCCCAGGCCAGGGCGATCAGCCAGGCGCCAGCGAGGGCCAGCAACAGCGTTGCCGGCAGCAGGCTGCGCAGGGTGTACAGGGCCATGGCGAGGAAGACGAAGCCGAACGAGCCCTTGACCAGGTTCATCCAGGCGCCGGGGCGCGGCAGGTAGCGATTGCCCAGGGTCACCAGCAACAGCAGCGGCACGCCCATGCCCAGGCCCAGGCTGAACAGCACCAGACCACCGTGCAGCATGTCGCCGCTCTGGGCGATATACAGCAGCGCACCGGCCAGCGGTGCGGTCATGCACGGCCCCAGCAGCAGGCCGGAGAGGGCGCCGAGCAGCGCTGCGCCATACAGGTTGCCACCACGGGTACCCTGGCCTGCGCGGTCGAGGCGGTCGCGCAGGGCCGCCGGCAGTTGCAGCTCGAAGGCGCCGAACATCGGCAATGCCAGGATCACGAACAACGCGGCCAGGCTGCCCAGCAGCCAAGGTTGCTGCAACCACGCCTGCAGGCTGGCGCCGAGCAGCGCGGCGACCACGCCCAGGGCCGCATAGACCAGGGCCATGCTCAGCACATAGACACCGGCCAGCACCCAGCCACGGCGGGCGCTGGCACCGTTGCCCAGGACCAGGCCGGCGAGGATCGGCAGCATCGGCAATGAGCACGGGGTGAAGGCCAGCAGCAGGCCGAGGCCGAAGAAGGCCAGCAGGCTCCAGGCCAGGCTGGCGTGCTGCAGGTCGCTGGCCAGGGCCTGGTCGCTGGCCAGCTCGGTGGTCGCCGGGGCTTGGCCGCCGAGTTCGATCACGGTGGTTTGCGGTGGGTAGCACAAGCCGGCGTCGGCGCAGCCCTGCCAGCCCAGGCGCAACTGGCCCTGGGCATTGGCGGGGAGCAGCAGCTCGAGCTGCTGGCGGTAGACGGCGCTGTCGCCGAAGAACTCGTCGTGGTGGTTCAGCGCCGGCGGGAGCTGCGGGTGCTGATCGGCGGGCAGGCCCTCGAACTTCAGGCGTTTTTGGTAGAGGTAATAGCCGTCCTGGATCTGGAAGTGCAGGCGCATCTGGCCGTCGGGCAGGCGATCGTGGCTCAGGACGAAAGCCTGGTCGACGGGTAGGAAATCCGGTTTGACCTCGAAGGGGTTGGCCTGGAGCGGGCCGGCCAGGAGGAATGTCAGCAAGAGCAGGAAAATGCGCATGTCTTCGCCTTGGCAGTGCAGTGAGGGGGCCCATGCTGGCCTGGGCTGATTAACCGAGGGTTAACCGGGTCCTACAGGCTGCCTTGTAGGACTGTTGGGTTCGGATGCTGGTCAGTTAAGCGGTATTGGAGCTGCTTTGCAGCCCCACTACCAACAATCACCCCAGCGCGACGAATCTCCCCGCCAGGCGTCATAATCCCCCCTTAATCCCCCCACTGTGCAATGCAAGCCAAGCTTCCCCACTGGAGAACCTCCCATGCACGTACTGCTCTGCGAGGACGACGACCTGATCGCCAGCGGCATCTGCGCCGGCCTCGCCGCCCAGGGCCTGACCGTGGACCGGGTGGCCAGCGCCGGTGCCGCGCGGGCGCTGCTGAAGGCCGCGCAGTTCGACGTGATGATCCTCGACCTGGGCCTGCCCGACGAAGATGGCCTCAGGCTCCTGCGCCGCCTGCGCCAGCAGGGCGAGACCCTGCCGGTGCTGGTGCTCACCGCCCGTGACGCGATCACCGACCGGGTCGATGGACTGCAGGCCGGCGCCGACGACTACCTGCTCAAGCCCTTCGACCTGCGCGAACTGGCCGCGCGCCTGCACACCCTGCTGCGCCGCGTGGCCGGACGGGCGGTGAACGTCATCGAGCACGGCCCGTTGCGCTACGACCCCAGCAGTTGCGAGGCGACCCTCGCCGGCCAACCGGTGGACCTGTCCCGACGCGAGCAGGCGCTGCTCCAGGCCCTGCTGCAGAACCCCGGCCGGGTGCTCTCCAGCGAGCAGCTCAAGGACTGCGTCTACGGTTTCAGCGACGAAGTCGAGAGCAACGCCCTCAACGTGCATATCCACCACCTGCGCCGCAAGCTCGGCAACAGCATCGTCGAGACCGTGCGTGGCCTGGGCTATCGCCTCGGGCCGGCCCAGGCCTCCCAGGAGACCACCCCATGAGCCTGCGTGCACGCCTCTCGCTGATCCTGGGCAGCGCCTTCGTCATCATCTGGGTGCTCGCCGCCGCGTGGATGCTGCGCGACCTGCGCCAGCAGATGATGTTCTCCCTCGACCAGCGCCTGGTGGCCTCGGCGCGTATGGTCGCCGGCTTGATCGACCAGTTGCCGCAGCCGCTGACGGCCAAGGGCGAAGACGCACATTTTTCTGCCGACCAGCTCAGCGTGCCGGACGGCATGGCCTGCCAGGTCAGTTCCCTGCGCGGCGAAATCCTCGCCAGCAACCACAAGCACGACGGGGCCATGGACGACCAGAGCAGCGGCTTCCGTGACCAGTCCATCGATGGCGCGTCCTGGCGCACCTTCACCTACAACCATGGCGATGTGCGCATCACCACCGCCGATCGCCACCTGGAGCGCGAGGCGCTCAACCGTTCGATCCTCCTGGCAGCCTCGGCGCCGGTGCTGATGGCCCTGCTCGGCAGCCTGGGGCTGCTGTGGATCGGCGTCGGCAAGGGCCTGGAGCCGCTCAACCGGATGCGTGACGCCCTGCGCCGGCGCCGCGCCGACAGCGTCGAGCCGTTGCAGGTGACCGGCATGCCCAGCGAACTCCAGCCGCTGCTCGAGACGCAGAACCAGTTGTTCCTGCGCATCGCCCAGACCATCGAGCGCGAACGGCGCCTGACCGACGACGCGGCCCACGAGCTGCGCAGCCCGCTGACCGCGATCAAGACCCACCTGCAAGTCGCGCGCATGACCGACGGCACGGTTCGCGAGCAGGCGCTGGAACACGCGGAGCAGGGGGCCGATCGTATGCACCGCACCCTGGAACAGTTGCTGATGCTGGCCCGGGTGGAGGGTAGCCTGTCGTTCGAAGATGGCGTGCAATGCAGCGCCGAGCAGGTGGCGCGCCAAGCGGTGCAGGATGCTGGCGGAGGCGACAACCGGCGCATCGTCCTGCGCCTGCCGGAGGAGGCTGCCCAGGTCTACCTGGGCATGCCCGCGCCGCTGGCGGTAGCGGCCTTGCGCAACCTGCTGGACAACGCCCTGCGCCATGGCGGCGATACCGCCGTGGAGCTGGAGGTGCAGGCGGCCGACGGGCAGGTGGGCTTTTTGGTTCGCGACCATGGGCCGGGCATCGCCGAGGAGGACCTGCAGCACCTGACCGAGCGTTTCTGGCGCCATGGCCAGAGTGGCGGCTGTGGCCTGGGCCTGGCGATCGTCCAGGCGATCGTGCAGCGCTGTGCTGGCAGCCTGCGCTTCGACAGCCGCAGCGATGGGCTGCGGGTATGGCTGCAGGTGCCGGCGCGTCACTGACGGTGTCGCGCCCCTTCGCGGGCTTGCCCGCGAAGGGGCCACACAAATCCTGTAACAACTGCTAAATCCTCGCCCCGCTGAAGCGTTTTTCAAGCGATGACAACCCGACACACATCCGGCTCCAGGGGCGTGGCGGGCACTTTCGCTTGCTTGCGAGGATTTTTCCGATGTCGACCGCTTCCAGCCTTGCCCAGGTCCTGCCGGCCACTGCGCCGCAGGCGCTGTACGAATTCGAGGATTCACCCCTGTTGCAGCGCCAGCAGCAACAGGAATCCAACGCCCGCAGCTACCCCCGGCGTATTCCTCTGGCCCTCAAGCGCGCCCGTGGCATCCATGTCGAGGATGTCGAGGGCCGTCAGTTCATCGACTGCCTGGCGGGGGCGGGGACCTTGGCCCTGGGCCACAACCACCCTGTGGTGATCGAGGCGATCCAGCGCGTGCTGGCCGACGAACTGCCGCTGCACACCCTGGACCTGACCACGCCGGTCAAGGATCGCTTCGTCCAGGACCTGTTCGGTGTGCTGCCCGAGGCACTGCGCCGTGAGGCGAAGGTGCAGTTCTGTGGCCCCACCGGTACCGACGCCGTGGAGGCGGCGCTCAAGCTGGTGCGCAGTGCCACCGGGCGCAGCACGGTGCTGGCATTCCAGGGGGCCTACCATGGCATGAGCCAGGGCGCGTTGAGCCTGATGGGCAGCCATGGCCCCAAGCAGCCGTTAGGTGCCTTGCTCGGCAACGGTGTGCAATTCATGCCGTATCCCTACGATTACCGTTGCCCGTTTGGCCTGGGCGGCGAAGCCGGGGTCAAGGCTGGCCTGCATTACCTGGAGAACCTGTTGCTCGACCCTGAAGGCGGTGTACCGCTGCCGGCAGCGGTGATCCTGGAGGTGGTGCAGGGCGAGGGCGGGGTGATCCCGGCCGATATCGAATGGCTCAAGGGGGTGCGCCGTATCACCGAGCAAGCCGGGGTGGCGCTGATCGTCGACGAGATCCAGAGCGGCTTCGCCCGTACCGGGCGGATGTTCGCCTTCGAGCACGCCGGCATCGTCCCGGACGTGGTCACCCTGTCCAAGGCCATCGGCGGCAGCCTGCCGCTGGCGGTGGTGGTCTACCGCGACTGGCTGGACACCTGGAAGCCAGGTGCCCATGCCGGTACGTTCCGTGGCAACCAGATGGCCATGGCCGCGGGCTCGGCGGTGATCAATTATTTGGTCGAGCATCGCCTGGCCGAGCATGCCGAGGCCATGGGGCAGCGGTTGCGTGGGCATTTGCAGCGCCTGCAGCGGGACTATCCGCAGTTGGGTGATATTCGTGGCCGGGGCTTGATGCTGGGGGTGGAGCTGATCGACCCGCAAGGCCAGCCCGATGCGCTGGGCCACCCACCGGCTAACCGCGACTTGGCGCCGAAGGTGCAGCGCGAGTGCCTCAAGCGCGGCCTGATCCTGGAGCTGGGCGGGCGGCGTGGCGCGGTGGTGCGTTTCCTGCCGCCGCTGATCATCAGTGGCGAACAGATCGACGAGGTGGCGCAGCGCTTTGCCGAGGCGTTGATAGCGGCGGTCTGAACCATTGCCGGGGGCGCAAAGCGCCCCCGGCTATCTCAAGTCAATCAAAGGTCCGCCCGGCCCGCCAATAGCCCATCAGGGTCAGGCACTCTCGTTGCAACCCGCGCTCCTTGATCAGATGCCGGCGAATATCCATTACTGTCGCCGATTCCCCCGCGACCCAGGCATGGAACGCACTCTTGGCACTACTGGCCTGCTCCCACAGTATTCGTGTGTCGATATCCACCTCTTCCAGCTTTACCCGCGACGCGGCCTGCCCTTGAGGCAGGCTGGCCAGTTCGCGCGCCGCATGCTGCATGGCCTGGCCATGCGCGCAGCCCAGCAGCTCGCGCGGCAGCCAATGCAGTTCGGCGGCATCGCCATGGCGCAGATCCAGGCAATCAGCTTCCAACGGCACCTCGATGAACGCCTGCACCGCAAGCTCGGGCTGGGTCTCTGCCAGTTGCTCAAGGATGCCGGCAATCGCCGGAAGTGCCGTTTCGTCACCCACCAGCAGTACGTTGCGCACCCCCTGAGGTGGCTTCCATTCATAACCGCCGGGGTCGCCGGCATAGGCTAGGTTGGGCGCGACCATCTGCAGGCGGTCACCCACCTGGGCATGGGTGGCCCAAGCCGAAGCAGGGCCGTTGACGCCATGCAGCACGAAATCTACGTCGACTTCCAGTGCTTCCCGACGCAGCGCGCGGATGGTGTAGGTACGCATGGGTGGGCGCTGTGCTGGCGGCAAGGCGCTGTGCGCCGTTTTCCAGTGGGCATCGGCGGGAAGTACAGGCAGCGAACCATCTGGGGCGGGAAAGAACAGCTTGACCCGTTGGTCGGGGGCCAGGGTGGCCATCTGGGCCACATCCGGGCCGGTGAACACCAGGCGTGCAAGTGATGGGGAAAGGGTGATGCGTTGCTTGAGCTGCAGGTCGAACACGCGGTAGGCGCTGGCAGCCGGGCTGTGGCTGCCGACCAGGCGGCGCAGGCCTTGCTGGAGCGCCTGGGTAATGCGGGCGGGGCTGGACATGCGAAGGTCCTCTTGCAGGGCGGCTTTCTCGGTAAACGAGCCGCCGCGACGGCAAATTAACGCCTCGCTGTTGGCTTGTCGGCCACGCCCGAGATTGACCCAGAAATTCACCGACAACGATGAGTGAGGTAAATCGAAGGGTTGGCCGTGGAATGTGGTGTGTCTGCAACTGCCGTCAGGGGCGCGGTGGCATTAATTTTTTTCAGGTTGTATCCGTTTCGTAGGGATAGCCGGGCCCCGCCCGATACCTCACTCGTACGGAAGCAATCTGATGAATGCCGAAAAGTCCCTGCTACTGGCCCGCCGTTTCATTGAACTGCCGCAGGAGAAACGCGGCGTGTTCCTCGAGACCCTGGCCAGGGAGGGCATCGACTTTTCCCAGTTCCCCATTCCGGCCGGGGTCCAGGCGCCGGACCGCCAAGGGTTGTCCTATGCCCAGCAGCGCATGTGGGTACTTTGGCAGATGGACCCCCAGGGCGGCGCCTACAACCTGCCAGGCGCGGTGCGTCTGACCGGGCAACTGGACGAGTCCGCGCTGGAGCAGGCGTTCGCCAGCCTGCTGGCGCGTCACCAGAGCCTGACCACAGTATTCGAGGTCCAGCCTGACGACAGTCTGCTCCAGGTCTATCGCCCGGTCGGCGAGGCCTTGATCGAGCGTGTCGACCTGCGTCAGTGGGATGAGGCCGAGTGCCAAGCGCAGGTGCGTGCCGAAGCCGAGGCCGAGTCATTGCGTCCATTCGACCTGGCGCAAGGGCCGCTGCTGCGCGTGCGTCTGCTGCGCCTGGCCGAGCAGGAACATGTGCTGCTGTTGACCCTGCATCACATTGTTTCCGACGGTTGGTCGATGAACGTGCTGATCGACGAATTCAGCCGCTGCTACGACGCCTTCGCCGCTGGCCATGCGCCGCAACTGCCGGACCTGCCGATCCAGTACGTCGACTATGCCCTGTGGCAGCGCCGCTGGCTGGAAGCCGGCGAACTGGCACGGCAGCTGGCGTACTGGCAGGCGCAGTTGGGCGATGAGCAGCCCGTGCTCGAGCTGCCCTTGGATAATGCCCGTCCGGCGACCCCGAGCTTCAGCGGCGAGCGCCGCTCGTTCGCGGTCGATGCGGCCTTGGCCGAGCGGCTGCGCGGCTTCGCCCGCCAGCATAACCTCACGCCGTTCATGGTCATGCTTGGCGCGTTCGGCTTGCTCCTGCAACGCTATACCGGCCAGCCCGACCTGCGTATCGGCAGCCCGGTGGCCAACCGCAACCGCGCCGAAGTCGAAGGGCTGATCGGTTTGTTCGTCAACACCCAGGTGTTGCGTGTGCGGCCGGACGCGCACCTCGATGTGCTGGCCTACCTGCAAGGCATCAAGCAGGTCGTACTCGGTGCCCAGGCGCACCAGGACCTGCCGTTCGAACGCCTGGTCGAGGCGCTCAAGGTCGAGCGCAGCCTGAGCCATGCGCCGCTGTTCCAGGTGATGTACAACCACCAGCCGCAGGTCGCCGACCTGGCCACCGTGACCCTGGCCTCGGGGCTGCAACTGTCGCCCCTGGCATGGCGTAGCCGCACCACCCAGTTCGACCTGAGCCTGGACACCTACGAGCAGGGTGGCACCCTGCACGCCGCCTTCACCTACGCCAGCGACCTGTTCGAGGCCGCCACCATCGAACGCATGGCGACACACTGGCAGGCCCTGCTGCAGGCCCTGGTCAGCCAGCCGCACAGCGCGCTGTGGCAGCTGCCGATGCTCGATGACGCCAGCCGTCGCACAGTGCTGGAGGATTGGAACGCCACCGCCCGCGATTATCCGCTCGGGCGCGGCGTGCACCAGCTGTTCGAGGATCAGGTGCGCCACGCGCCAGACGCCCCGGCGCTGGTGTTCGGTGATACCGCGCTCAGCTATGCGCAGCTCGATGCCCGCGCCAACCGCCTGGCTCACTTCCTGCGCGCGCAAGGCGCCGGAGCCGACAGCCTGGTGGGTATCAGCGTGCTGCGCAGCGTAGAAATGGTCGTCGGGCTGATGGCGATCCTCAAGGCCGGCGCGGCCTACGTGCCGCTGGATCCGGAATACCCCGAGGAGCGCCTGGCCTATATGATCGAGGACAGCGGCATTCGCCTGCTGCTGACCCAGCAGGCGCTGCAGGGCAGCCTGCCGGTGCCCGGTGACGTGCAGTGCATCGCCCTGGACCAACTAACGCTGGACGACCAGCCAGACAGCCCGCCCCAGGTGGCGAACGACCCACGGCAGCTGGCCTATGTCATCTATACCTCCGGCTCCACCGGCCGACCGAAAGGCGCTGGCAACAGCCATGAAGCCCTGGCCAACCGCCTGCACTGGATGCAGGAAGCCTATGGCCTGGGTGCCGGTGACACGGTGCTGCAGAAGACCCCGTTCAGCTTCGACGTCTCGGTCTGGGAGTTCTTCTGGCCGCTGATGACCGGTGCTCGGCTGGCCGTGGCCGCACCCGGTGACCACCGGGATCCGGCGCGCCTGATCGAGACCATTCGTCGCCATCAGGTCAGCACCCTGCATTTCGTGCCCTCGATGCTCCAGGCCTTCATCCACGAGCCCGGTGTCGAGACCTGCGACAGCCTGCGCCGCATCGTCTGCAGCGGCGAGGCATTGCCGGTGGACGCGCAGCTGCAGGTGTTCGGCAAGCTGCCGGCGGCGGCGCTGTACAACCTCTACGGCCCCACCGAGGCGGCCATCGACGTCACGCACTGGACCTGCATCGACGAAGGCCGCGACAGCGTGCCCATCGGCCAGCCCATCGCCAACATCCGCACCTATGTGCTCGATGCTGGCCTCGAGCCGGTGGCGCCGGGCGTTGCCGGCGAACTCTATCTGGGTGGCATTGGCCTGGCCCGTGGTTACCACCGGCGTCCGGGGTTGACCGCCGAGCGCTTCGTTGCCGACCCCTTCGTTGCCGGACAGCGTCTGTACCGTACCGGCGACCGGGTTCGCCAGCGTGTGGATGGCGTGATCGAGTACTTGGGGCGTTTCGATCATCAAGTGAAAATCCGTGGCCTGCGCATCGAACTGGGCGAGATCGAGGCGCGCCTGGCCCAGCATGCCTGGGTGCGCGAGGCCGTGGTGTTGGCGCTGGACGGCAAGCAACTGGTGGCCTACCTGGTGCTCGACGAAACGCCAGACGGCTGGCAGCAAGGGCTCAAGGACTGGCTGCTGCAGGCACTACCGGAATTCATGGTGCCCAGCCACCTGATGCCGTTGGAGCACTTCCCGCTGACCCCCAACGGCAAGCTTGACCGCAAGGCCCTGCCGCAACCGGATGCCGCTCCGCGCGGCGCCTACGTGGCGCCGCAAACCGATGTGCAGCGTACCCTGGCGCAGGTCTGGAGCGAGGTGCTGGGCGTGGCCGAGGTCGGTCTGGACGACAACTTCTTCGAGCTGGGCGGCGATTCGATCATCGCCATCCAGGTGGTTGGCCGCGCTCGACGCCAGGGCCTGCAGTTCAGCCCGCGCGACCTGTTCCAGTTCCAGACCGTGCGCGGCCTGGCCGGCGCGGTCGGACGCCAGCCATCGTTAACGGTTGAGCAGGCGCCGGCCACCGGCGAGGTGGCGCTTAGCCCTGTGCAGCGACATTTCTTCGAACAGGCCATTGCGGTCCGCCAGCACTGGAATCAATCATTGCTGCTCGGCGCCCGGCAACCGTTGCAGGCCCAGGCGCTGGTCGATGCCTTGGGCGATGTGGTCAACCACCATGACGCCCTGCGGCTGCGCTTCGAGCCCGCCGCCGAAGGCTGGCGGCAGCACTATGGCGCGCCGGTCGCGCAGGTCGAGCTGTGGCAGCGCCAGGCTGCGGATGCCCAGGCGCTGACGACGCTCTGCGACGATGCCCAGCGTAGCCTCGACCTGGGCAGTGGACCGCTGTTGCGCGCCATGCTGGTCGACTTGCCGCAAGGCGAGCAGCGCCTGTTGCTGGTCATCCACCACCTGGTGGTCGACGGCGTGTCCTGGCGTATTCTCCTGGAGGACCTGGAGCAGGCTTATGCCCAGCGCCTGGCCGGGCAGCCGCTGTCGCTGGCGCCGCGCACCAGCAGCTACCAGGCCTGGTCTGCGCAACTGCACGAGCAGGTGCCGGCGTTCCTTGGACAATTGCCCTACTGGCAAGCGCAGCGCGGCGATGGCGCACTGCCGTGCGACAGGCCGGACGCGCCGGTGAGCAACCGCCATGGGGCCAAACTGGCGTCGCGTCTGTCCCGCGAGCGCACCCGTCAGTTGCTGCAGGTCGCGCCCGCAGCCTATCGCACCCAGGTCAACGACCTGCTGCTGACCGCCCTGGCACGTGTCATCTGCCAATGGAGCGGCAGCCAGGCGGCGCTGGTGCAGCTGGAGGGGCATGGCCGCGAAGAGCTGTTCGACGGCATCGACCTGACCCGCAGCGTCGGCTGGTTCACCAGTCTCTATCCGCTGCGCCTGGCCCCACGCGCCGATCATGGCGACTCGATCAAGGCCATCAAGGAACAGCTGCGCGCGGTGCCGGACAAAGGCATGGGCTACGGCGTACTGCGTTACCTGGGTGACGCCTCGGTGCGCGAGGCCCTGGCGACGCTCGACGCGCCGCGCATCACCTTCAACTATCTGGGCCAGTTCGACAGCCAGTTCGATGCCCAGGCCTTGCTGGCGCCGGCCACCGAGCGCGGTGGCGACGGCCAGGACCCGGACGCACCGCTGGCCAACTGGCTGACCCTGGAAGGGCAGGTCTACAACGGCGAGCTGTCGCTGCAATGGGGCTTCAGCCTGGCGATGTTCGACACCGACACGATCCAGGCGCTGGCCACGGCCTATGACCAGGAGCTGGAGGCGCTCATCGAGCACTGCCTGGGCGTGCCTGCCGGGCAACCGTCGCCGTCGGACTTCCCGTTGGCGCGTATTACTCAGGCGCAACTGGATGCATTGCCGGTGCCCGGCCACGAGATCGAAGACCTCTACCCGTTGTCGCCCATGCAGCAGGGCATGTTCTTCCACTCGCTGTATGAAACCCAGGGCGGCGCCTACATCAACCAGTTGCGCCTGGATATCGGCGGCCTGGACCTGGAACGCTTCGGCGAGGCCTGGCAGGCGGCCCTGGCGCGTCACGAGATCCTGCGCAGCAGCATTCACTGGCAGGGCCTGGACAGTGCCCACCAGATCGTCCAGCGTCAGTTGCCACTGCCGCTGCGCATCGTCGACGAACCTGCGGCAGACCTTGATGCACTGGCTCGGGCCGAGCACGAAGCGGGTTTCGACCTGTCCCGCGCACCCTTGTTCAGGCTGCTGCTGGTGCGTACCGGGGCCGACGACTGGCACCTGGTCTACACCTGCCATCACATCCTCCTGGATGGCTGGAGCAATGCCCAGCTACTGGCCCAGGTGATCCAGCACTACGTCGGCGAGCGGACGTCAGCGCCGGCCGGCCGTTTCCATGATTACCTGGCGTGGCTGCAACGCCAGGACGCCAGTGCCGGCGAGCGTTTCTGGAAAGCCCGTCTCGGCGCCTTGCAGGCGCCGACGCTGCTCGCCCAGGCCCTGCGTCGCCCCGCCGACGCGCAAGGCGAGGGTGAGTACCTCGTCCGCCTCGACGCCGCGCAGACCGCCGAACTGGAGCGTTTTGCCCGTCAGCACAAGGTGACCTTGAACACGCTGTTCCAGGCGGCCTGGGGCCTGTTGCTACAGCGCCTGACCGGGCAAGCCTGCGTGGCCTTCGGCGCCACGGTGTCCGGACGCTCGGCGCCATTGCCGGGCATCGACGACCAGCTCGGGTTGTTCATCAATACCTTGCCGGTGCTGATCGATGCCGCGCCTGATCGCCAGGTGGCCGGTTACCTGGCCGACGTGCAGGACTTCAACCTGGGCCTGCGTGAATTCGAGCATGTGCCGCTGTATGCCATCCAGGGGTGGGCTGGCCAGCAGGGCGCGGCGCTGTTCGACAGCCTGCTGGTGTTCGAGAACTTCCCGGTGGCCGAGGTTCTGCGCCAGGGCGCGCCTGCCGGCCTGCGTTTCGGCGCGGTGAGCAATCACGAGCGCACCCACTACCCGCTGACCATCGGCATCGAGCTCGGTGATGGGGTGAGCCTGGCGTTCGGCTACGACCCTGCGCTGTTCGCGGCAGAGCAGGTGGGTCAGCTGTGCGCCGGGCTACGCCAGGTGCTGGCGCAGATGGTCGCCACGCCGGCGGCGCCGGTAGGCGCGCTGGGCCTGCTCGACGATCAGGGGCAGGCCGAGGTGCTTGGCTTCAGCCAAGGCCGCGCGCTGGCGTTGCCGAGCCAGGAACTGGTTCACCAGCGTATCGCGGCACAGGCCGCGCGCCAGCCACAGGCCTTGGCCTTGCAATGTGGCGAGCTGCGCCTGAGCTATGGCCAGCTCGATGGCCAGGCCAATCGCCTGGCGCATGCACTGATCGCCGAGGGTGTACGCCCCGGCCAGCGTGTCGGCCTGGCCCTGCGCCGTGGCCCGCAGCTGATCGTCAGCCTGCTTGCCGTGCTCAAGAGCGGCGCGACCTATGTGCCGCTGGATCCGCAGTATCCGCATGAACGGCTGGCCTACATGATCGAGGACAGCCGTCTGGACCTGTTGTTGTGCGACGACGGCCTGCTGGTCGAGTTGGCGCTGCCGGCGGGGCTGCGCCGCCTGGAGCTGGGGATGTTGGGCGAGCAGGTCGCGCAGTGTGGCGACCACGACCCGGATGTGCAGGTCGCCGCCGAGCAGCTCGCCTATGTCATCTACACCTCCGGTTCCACCGGGCGCCCGAAGGGGGTGGCGATCAGTCATGCGGCACTGCGCGAGTTCAGCTACAGCGCCACCGGCTACTCCCGCCTTGAGCGCGACGACCGGGTGCTGCAGTTCGCCACTTTCAGTTTCGACGGCTTCGTCGAGCAGTGCTATCCGCCGCTGTGTGTCGGCGCCGCGCTGATCATGCGTGGCGAGGAACTGTGGGACGCCGATCAGCTGGCGCGGTTGATTGTCGAGCAGGGCGTGACCCTGGCCGACCTGCCGGCCGCCTACTGGCACATGCTGGCCAAGACTTGCGCGGCGCGGCCGGGCCACGGCCTGGGCAAGCTGCGTCAGGTGCACGTGGGCGGCGAGGCCATGTCGGTGGAAGGGTTGCGCCTGTGGCATGCGGCGGGGCTGGGCGGGATCCGCCTGGTCAACACCTATGGCCCGACCGAGGCGACGGTGGTCTCCAGCGTGCATGACTGCCGCCTGGAAGATGCGCAGGACGCGTATGGCGTGCCGATCGGCCAAGCCATCGCCGGCCGCTCGCTGTATGTGCTGGACAGTGCCGGCCAGCTGTTGCCCAGCGATGGCGTCGGCGAGCTGTGCATCGGTGCGCCGAACTGCCTGGCGCAGCAATACTTCGACCGCCCGGGGTTGACCGCCGAGCGTTTCCTGCCGGATCCCTTCGCCGAACAGCCTGGCGCACGCCTGTACCGTAGCGGCGACCTGGCGCGTTATACCCAGGCCGGGGTACTGGAGTACGTAGGGCGTATCGATCATCAGGTGAAGATTCGCGGCATGCGTATCGAGATGGGCGAGATCGAGGCCTGCCTGCAAGGGCTGGCGTCGGTGCGCGAGGCGGCGGTGCTGGCCCTCGCCGGGCCGACCGGGCCGCAACTGGTGGCCTACCTGGTCGCTGCTCAGGCCACGCCGTCCGCTGACTGGCTGCAGGGCGTACGGGCTGCCTTGGGCCAGGCGCTGCCTGACTACATGATCCCCGCCCACCTGCTGGTGCTGGAACGGCTGCCGTTGAACAACAACGGCAAGCTCGACCGCGCGGCCTTGCCGGCGCCGGACTTCAGTGCCGCCCTGCAGGTCTACGAAGCGCCGCGCACGCCGTTGCAAGCACAACTGGCGACGATCTGGGCGCAGGCCTTGCAGGTCGAGCGCGTCGGCCTTGCCGACAGTTTCTTCAGCCTTGGTGGCCACTCGTTGCTGGCGACCGAGGTCATCGCGCGCATTCGCCAAGGGCTCGGGCTTGAAGTGCCCCTGCGGCAGCTGTTCGAGCAGCCGACCCTGGGGGCTTTCGCCGACCGTTGCGCCGAGCTGGGCCAGGGAGCGGCAGCGGCGATTGCGGTATTGCCGCGCACGCCTGCGATGGCCGTGTCCTATGCCCAGGAGCGCCAGTGGTTCCTCTGGCGGCTGGACCCACAGAGCGCCGCCTACAACGTTCCGGCGGCGTTGCGTGTGCGGGGGCCGCTCGAGTTGTCAGCGTTGCAGTCGGCATTCGACCGGGTCATCGCCCGTCACGAGTCATTGCGCACCACCTTCGATGACACCACGGGGATGCTGCGACAGCATATTCATCCGCACCTGGCGCTGCCAATCGTGATCGAGCACCCAGGCGAGCTGGACGATGCGGCGCTGGCGGCTTGGGTCGATGCCCAGGTGCGGGCGCCATTCGACCTGGTGCGAGGGCCGTTGCTGCGGGTCAAGTTGCTGGCCATGGGCGAGCAGGATCATGTGCTGGTCATCGTCCAGCATCATATCGTTTCCGACGGCGCGTCCCTGGAGGTGTTGGTCGAAGAGCTGCTGCAGGGCTACCACGGCGAGCACAGTGCGCCGTTGCCTGTGCAGTACGCCGACTACGCGGCCTGGCAGCGCCAGTGGCTAGACGGTGGCGAGCGTGCGCGCCAGCTCGATTACTGGATGGCGCAGCTGGGCGGTGAGCAGGTCGTGCTCGAGCTGCCGTTCGACCGGCCACGCCCGGCTCAACGGCGCCTGCGTGGTGCCCGCCTGGACTTCCCGCTCGAGGCTGAACTGAGCCATGGCCTGCAACAGCTGGCCAAGACTCAGGATGCTTCCTTGTTCATGTTGCTGCTGGCAGCGTTCCAGGCCTTGCTGCACCGCTACAGCGGCCAGGCCGACATCCGCGTCGGCGTACCGGTGGCCAACCGCACTCGGGCTGAAACCGAGCGGCTGATCGGTTTCTTCGTCAATACCCAGGTGATGCGTGCCGAGGTCGATGGCGGGCAGGGCTTTGACGTCCTGTTGCGCCAGACCCGGCAGGCGGCGCTGCAGGCCCAGGCCCACCAGGACCTGCCGTTCGAGCAACTGGTCGAGGCCCTGGCACCGGAACGCAATCTTAGCCACAGCCCCGTGTTCCAGGTGCTGTTCAACCACCAGTACGCTGCGCGCGCCGAGCGGAACTGGGGTGACCTGCGTGTCGAGCCGCTGCATTGGGACAGTGCCACGGCGCAGTTCGACCTGGTGCTGGATACCAGCGAGACCGCGCAGGGGCTGATGGTTTCCCTGGCATACGACACCGACCTGTTCGAGCGCTCGACCATCGAGCGGCTGTCGACCCACTTCATCAATCTGTTGCAAGGCATCGTCGAGCAACCGCAACAACCGGTGGCCGAACTGCCATTGCTGGCGGCCGCCGAGCGCGAGCGCACCCTGGTCACGTGGAACGCCACCGCTGAAAGCTACCCGCTGGAGCAGAGCATCCAGCAACTGATCGAGGCCCAGGTGCAGCGCACCCCGGATGCCCCGGCGCTGGCCTTCGGCGAGACGCGCCTGAGCTACGCCCAGCTCAACGCCCGCGCCAACCGCCTGGCCCATCGCCTGATCGCCCTGGGTGTCGGCGCGGATGTGCTGGTGGGCATCGCGGTGGAGCGTTCGGTGGAGATGGTGGTCGGTTTGCTGGCCATCCTCAAGGCCGGTGGCGCCTACGTGCCGCTGGACCCGGAATACCCCGAAGACCGCCTGCGCTACATGATCGAGGACAGCGGCGTGCAACTGCTGCTGACCCAGAGCCACCTGCAACTGCCGCTGGCCGCAGGCGTGCAGACCCTGGCGCTGGACCTGGAGCCGGGCGCCGATGACGCGCGCAACCCGAACGTGGCGGTGGCCCCTGAAAACCTGGCCTATGTGATCTACACCTCCGGCTCCACAGGCCGGCCGAAAGGCGCGGGCAACCGCCATTCGGCCTTGGTCAACCGACTGTGCTGGATGCAGCAGGCCTATCGACTGGATGCCCGCGACAGCGTGCTGCAGAAAACGCCGTTCAGCTTCGACGTGTCGGTGTGGGAGTTCTTCTGGCCTTTGATGACCGGTGCGCGACTGGTGGTTGCCGCGCCGGGTGATCATCGCGACCCGGCCCGTCTGGTCGAGCTGATCACTACCGAGCAGATCACCACGCTGCACTTCGTGCCGTCGATGCTCCAGGCGTTCCTGCAAGACAGCGGCGTGCCGCGCTGCACCAGCCTTGCGCGCATCGTCTGCAGTGGCGAAGCGCTGCCGGCCGATGCCCAGCAGCAGGTGTTCGCCAAGCTGCCGAAGGCCGGCCTGTACAACCTGTACGGCCCGACCGAGGCGGCCATCGACGTGACCCACTGGACCTGCCGCGAGGAAGGGCGTGACAGCGTGCCGATCGGCGAGCCGATCGCCAACCTGGCCTGCTACATCCTCGACGCCGAGCTGCAACCGGTGCCGGTGGGCGTGCTGGGCGAGCTGTACCTGGCCGGCGCAGGCCTGGCGCGCGGCT
>NZ_JBCGFQ010000068.1:0-20086 GCF_040984075.1 Pseudomonas sp. I2 | reverse complement strand
GTGCTGGGGGTGCGCGGGTTGTGGCGACGGGGATGAGCCTTGGGGAGGCTCGCTGTCTTGGCGCCCATTGGGGCCGCGAAGCGGCCCCACGATCCAGCAGGAACCTCACGCCCCCAATCGCGGCAACACCTCATCCAGGCGCCGGTGCAAGGCACTGCCGCTCGGCCAGTTGCGCAGCAACCGCGCCCGGTCCCGGGCATAAGCTGGGGCGAAGCTGAGCTGCGTGGCGTGCTGGCACATGGCATCGAGGTCGATCAACGACCACTGCCCATCCAGCCAGAACAGGTTGTGCCCCTTCATGTCGCCATGGCTGATGCGCTCACGGACCAACTGCTGCATCAGGTGCACCAGGGCCTGCACCTGCTCCTCGGGCGCTTCGCCGCTTTCCACGTAGGGCTGGAAACACTCGATCAAGTCCGGGCCATCGGCATATTCAGTGACCAGGTAAGCCCGGCTGCGCAGGCCCATGACCCGCTGCTCCAGCACTGCCAGCGGCCGTGGCGTGGCGATGTCGAGAAACGCCAGGCGGTGCCCCTCGATCCATGAATGCCAGGCCCGGCTCGGGCGCCAGAAGCGCTTGAACCAATGGGCAGTGTTCTTGATGTTGTAGCGCTTGAGCACCAGCGCACGACCGCCCACGTCGATGCGTGCCACGCTGGCGGCCCCACCGGTCTTGAACAGGTGGCCCTGGTCGATCAGTGCATCGGCCTGGGCCAGCACCGGCAGCATGGCGTCCACCTCAGCCCGGCGGATCGCCCGCAGCCCCGACAGGCTGCGCTCGACACTGAACAGCGTGCATTCGCGCCCGGCCTTCTCCAGGTAATCCTTCAGGCGCCAGCTGCGCACCTTGTCCACCTGCTTCTGCAGGGCTTCCAGCGGCAAGGCGTGCTCGGCGTTGGCCAGCAGGTAGTGCACCAGCAGCTCTTCGATGAACGGTTCCAGGCGCTTGGGCAACTGGGCGAAGAGCACCCCGAGGTTCTCCAGCACCCGCTGGCGCGACAGTTGCTGGCCCGGCGTCTCGGCTTTGATGCCAGCACCGTCGATCAGGTACAGCCGGCCGTCATGGCGCAGCAGGTTGTCCAAGTGCAGGTCTTCCTGCCACAACCCCTTGGCATGCATGTGCGCGACCGCGGCGAGCGCCTCGCCGAGCACCTGTTGCTGCTCGTCGGCCAGCACGGGCAGGTCCTGCACCTTGGCCCAGGCATCGGCCAGGCTGTCGGCGCCTTCGAGGAACTCGAACAGCAGCCAGCCACCCTCGCCCTCCTTGAGGCCGTCAGCCAGCAGCTGCGGGGTGGTCAGGCCTTGGGCGGCCATCAGCCGGGCGCCTTCGAGCTCACGCTGGAAATGCCGGGCGGCGCTGTTGCCGACCAGCAGCTTGGCCAGCACCGGCGTGCCACGCCAGATGCCGGCGCCGACATAGCGTTGGCCCGGCAACACGCGCAGCAGGCTGAGCAATTGCAGGTCAGCGCTGCCAGCGGCATCGGCCAGGGTCACGGTCAGGGGCAGCGTCGGGCTGCGCCCGGCGTCCTTCAGTTCAGGCAAACGCATCAGCGGGCCTCCTTTTCACGACGGCGGCGCCCTAGGCGCTGCAACCAGGTATCGACCAGCGAACTGTCGGCCGGCTGCTGCAGGTAGGCCGCCAGCAAGGTACGCACGTCCGCCTCGCTCCAGGCCCGGGCACGGCGCAGCAACGGCTCCAGGTCCTTGAGCCGGTCACGCATGCCGAACAGCAGCGGGCGGGTCTTCTCCAGGTCGATCAGCTGTGCCTGCCAGCCCTCGCGGCGCTCACGCAGGAAGATGTGCTTGGGGTAGAAGCAACCATGCAACTGCCCGGCGGCGTGCAGCGTGCGCGCCAGGGTGCCGCAGGCCTGGAGGATGCCTTGGCGTGTTGCCGGCTGCAGTTGCGGCCACTGGGCCAACAGGCTTTCCAGGTCGCTCCAGTCGTCCAGGGCGCGGGTCATGAGAATGGCGCGGTGTTGGCCGTTACCCTTGCGCTCGCCGTAGAAGACGGCCTGCAAGGCCGGGATGTTCAGTTTCCGGTAACGGCTGATGTTGCGAAATTCGCGGGCGAAGGTCGGCTCGCCGAAGGGGCGGTACAGGGTGCGCGTGAGGTAGTCGCTCTGGCGCTTGAGGTAGAACCCCTTGCCTTCCAGCTCCAGGCGAAAGACGCTGCTCCAGCCGCCACGGCCGGTATTGGGTTCGTCCACGGCATCGAGCTGCAGCGCCCACAGCGCCTCGAAGTCGCTCAGGCCATGCCGTTGCAGCAGCGCCTCGTCGGCACTGGCCAGGTAATCGGTCATTCCCTTCCCTCGAAAAATCTCACCACCTGGCGGATGCGCCGCTTGTCCCGTGCGTTGAGCCGCTCGTGCCCGCGGTATTGCAGGTAGAAGCGCAACCGCTGGGTTGCCGACAGATGGTATTTGGCGACCTTGTCCAGGCATGCCAGGTCCTTGATGACCCGGTGGCGCAACATGAAGCCACGCCAGAAATCACCGGTCGGGCAGTCGATGAAGAACACCGTGGCCTGGTCGTCGACCAGCAGGTTACGCCACTTCAGGTCGTTATGGGCGAAGTGGTGATCGTGCATGACCCGGGTATGCCGTGCCAGCTGGCGGCTGACATGGTCGACCCAGGCGCGGTCGGCCAGGCGCGGGTCGTTGCGTTCGGCCAGCGCCGAGAGGTCTTCGGTACGCGGCAGCTCGCGGGTGATCATCGCCCCGCGGCCGAAGGCCAGGCCCTTGCGCTCCAGCCCCCAGGCCACCACCTCGGCGGTCGGGATATCCCACTTGGCGAACTGCTTGAGGTTCTGCCACTCGGCCTTGATGCGCGGCCGCCCCATGTAGCGACGCAGGGCCTTGCCGGCACCGGTGTAGCGCTTGACGTAGTAGTTGACCCCTTCGCGCTGGATACGGATGACCTCGCTGAGCGGGTCATGGGTCAGGCGTTCGCCCTCGAGGGCGAACACCGCCTCGAGGCTGCCGAAGTCCGCCGCCAGGCGCTCGTAGCCTGGCGCCAGTGTCCATCCCGCCATCAGAGCGCGTCTCCATAGCGTTGCTTGCGATCGTAGAGTTTCTGCGCCTTGCGCTCGAGCCTGGCGAGCAGCACGGCTTCGTCGGCCAGGACCTGGCGCAGGGGGCGCTGGAAGTAGCCACGCAGGAAACGCAGCTTGTCGCGGCGAGTCAGGCCGATGTCCAGGGCCGAGAAGTACAGGGCCGCCAGGTCCTTGTCGCGCCAGCGGCGAGGGATGCGGGCCCTGGTCTGGGCACGGTGCAGGTCGATCACCGAGAGCTTCAGGTCCTCGGGCGTCACCGGGCGGTCGGTGTGCAGCAGGAAGTGGCAGATGTAGCAGTCGCGATGGTTGACCCCGGCACGGTGCATGGCACCGGTCATGCGCGCCACCTCGGCGATCAGCGCGTGCTTCAGGCGCACGGGTGGCGGCTGCTTGGTCCAGTCGAGGCTGAAGTCTTCCAGGCTGATGGTCGGCGCCAGTTCCTCGGTGACGATGAACGAGTGCTGGGTCGCCGGGTTGCTGCCCCGCTCGCCATAGGCCACGGCGGTCATGGTCGGCACACCGACCTCATGCAGGCGCTGGATGGCCCGCCACTCCTGGCCGGCACCGAGCACCGGCAGCTTGGCGCTGAACAGGTTCTTGAAGATCTCGCCCCAGCCGATGCCACGGTGGATCTTGACGAAGTAGCCTTCGCCATCGACCTCGGTGCGCAAGGTACGGCGCCCCTCCAACTCACGGAACACCTGGCCTTGCAGGGCCTCCACGGCATCGAAGGGGTCGCGCCCGGCCCACAGGCGCTTGAAGGGTTCGGCCAGTATCAGCTTCATGCGGTCTCCTGACCCAGGATCACGTCGGCAGCACGCTGCGGCATGCTGTACAGGTCGGCGCTGTCGGCGAAGGCCAACCCATTGTGCGACCAGGCGACACGGGCCTGGCCATCCTCGAGCATGCGTTGCAGGTAGGTGTCGAGTTGCTGCTGTTCGAAAGGCTCGTCCAGCACCAGGCCGCAATTGGCCTCGGCGATGTAGTGCGCATAGCCGCAGACCTGGGAGACCAGCACCGGCAGGCCGGCCACCAGGGCCTCCAGCAGCACGGTGCCGGTGTTCTCGTTGTAGGCCGGGTGGATCAGCAGGTCAGCGCCGAGCAGAAAGCGCGGGATATCGCTGCGCCCCTTGAGGAACTGCACCTGCTCGCCCAACCCCAACGTGGCGCTCTGCAACTGGAACACCTTGGGGTCGTCCTGGCCGATGACCATCAACCGGGTGCGCTTGCGCAGGGCCGACGGCAGCGCGGCCAGGGCCTTGAGGCTGCGGTCGACGCCCTTGGTCTTGAAGCCCGAACCGATCTGCACCAGCAGCAAATCGTCGTCGCCCAGGCCGAACGCCTTGCGGAACTCGGCGCGTATCGCGTCGGCGTCGGCCGGCCGCCGGCGGTCCTGGGAGATGCCCGGCGGCAGCAGGTGGAAGCGCGCCTGCGGCGTGCCGTAGTGCTTGATGAACAACGGCTGCTGCACCTCGGAGATCATCAGGATCTCGGTGGCAGCCTCCTTGGCGAACACCGCACGCTCGTACTCGGCGAAATGCCGGTAGCGGCCCCAGCGCCGGTACAGGCCGCCGCGCAGGGTCTGGGCCTTGTCCTCGAAACAGCCATCGGCGGCGTAGTAGACGTCCAGGCCCGGCATCTTGTTGAAGCCGATCAGGCGATCGACCGGGCGCTTTGCCAGGTCCTCGGCCATCCAGGCGCTGAGTTTCTCGTTGCGGCGGTGGTTGAACAGCGCCTTGACCGGCGCCACCAGCACCTCGAAGCCCGGCGGAACATCGCCCTCCCAGATCAGCGTGTAGACACGGATCTGGTGGCCCCGCTTCTGGCACTCCAGGGCAATGCGCATGAAATCGCGCTGCAGCCCGCCGAAGGGGAAGTATTTGTAAAGCACGAAAGCCAGTTGCATCAACGAACATCCTCAGCCAGCAGCAACGCGCTCAAGCGGCTCGCCACATGCTCGGGATTCAGGCGAGTGAAGCACAGCGGCCACTCGCGTTTGAGATCGAACCGGCGCAGGTCCTCGGCGCTCGGCTTGTAGGTGCATTTCTTCTGCAGGCAGGGCGCGCAGGGAAAATCGCTGGCCTGGTGGACCTGGGCACGTCCGTAGGCACCGGTCAGGCCAGGGTTGGTGGGGCCGAACAGCGAAATGGTCGGCACGTCCAGCGCCGCGGCCAGGTGGCCCAGGCCGGTGTCCACCGCCACGCAGGCCTTGGCCGCCGCCAGCACGCGGGCGACGCCGGCCAGGTTCAGGCGCGGCAGCACCTGGCAGTTGTCCAGGCCCTGGGCGATGCGCTCGGCGCGGTCCTTCTCGGCCTGGTTGCCCCAGGGCAGGCACACCTGCAGCTTGCGCCGGCCCATGCGCTCGGCCAGTTCACGCCAGTAGGCCTCGGGCCAGTGCTTGGTGGCCCAGGTGGTGCCATGCAGGAACACCACGTAGGGTGCGGCGGGCGGCAGTTGCAGGCGGTCGAGGTCCAGGCCGTAGCGGCCGAGGCCTTCCGGCAGGTCGTAGGCCAGGGCCAGGGCGAACAGCTGGCGCACCCGCTCCACCGCATGCTGGCCGACGGCGACCGACAGGCGCCGGTCGTAGAAGCGGCTGGCCCAGCCTTCGCGGGCCGAATAGCGGTCCAGCCCGGCCACCGGCGCCTTGACGTAGCGGGTCAGCCAGGCCGACTTGACCAGGCCCTGGGCATCGATCACCAGGTCGTACCGCTGCGCCCGCAGGCGTTGCTTGAACGCCCGCCATTCGCCGCTCTTGAGGGTCTGCCAGATGTTCTTGCGCCAGCGGCGGATGGCCACCGGGATCACCTGATCGACGGCCGGATGCCAACTGGGGATCTCGGCGAAGCCTTCTTCCACCACCCAGTCGAAGCGGATCCCAGGGATGGCATGGGCGGCATCGGTGAGTGCCGGGAGAGTGTGGATCACATCGCCCAGCGACGACGTCTTGATGATCAGGACCCGCACTTAGTCGACCTCGGTCACGGTATCGATCAGGTTCGGCCCGCCCAGGCTGTGCAGGGCGGCGATCACTTTCTGCGGCTCCAGCAGGCGCAGGCAGTTGTAGTGGCCGAAGCGGCAGGTGCGGTCGAAGCAGGGGCTGCATTCGATCCCCAGGCGCACGATCTCCACCTGTTCGGCCAGCGGCGGGGTGAAGCCCGGCGAGGTCGAGCCATAGACCGCCACCAGCGGGCGGTTGAGCGCGGCAGCCACGTGCATCAGGCCGGAGTCGTTGGACACCACTGCAGCGGCGCACGACAACAGGTCGATGGCTTCGGCCAGGGAGGTTTCACCGGCCAGGTTGGTCGACTCCTCACGAAAACCTGGGATCAGCCGGTCGCGGATCGACTCGCCCACCGGGTGGTCGTTCTTCGAACCGAACAGCCAGACCTGCCAGCCCTGGCGGATCATCGCATCGGCCACCTCGGCGTAATGCTCGGCCGGCCAGCGCTTGGCCTCGCCGAACTCCGCGCCCGGGCACAGCGCCAGCACCGGCCGGTCCAGCTCCAGGCCGAACTTGGCCAGGGCGGCGTCGCGGCTCTGCGCCTCGATCTGCAGGGTCGGCCGTGGATAAGGTTGCGCCAGCTCGACGCCTGGCGCATAGGCCAGGGCCATGAAGCGCTCGATCATCAGGGGATAGCGCGCCTTGTCCAGGGTGCGCACATCGTTGAGCAGGCCATAGCGCATCTCGCCACGCCAGCCGGTGCGCTTGGGGATGCCGGCGAAGAACGGCACCAACGCCGATTTCAGCGAGTTGGGCAGGAGGATCGCCTGGTCGTACTGGCCGGCCAGCGATTTGCCGATACGCCGGCGCGTGGCCAGCTCCAGCACGCCGTGGCCGAGCGGGAAGCTCAAGGCCTGGCGCACCTCGGGCATGCGCTCGAGGATCGGCCGGCTCCATTCGGGCGCCAGCACATCGATCACGCATTCGGGGTGCTGCTGTTTCAGGCACTGGAACAGGGTTTGCGCCATTACCATGTCGCCAACCCAGCTGGGCCCAATGATCAGTATTCTCATGCTTAGTCCAGAAACGCTCGGGGAGGCTGCAGGCTGCGGTACAGCCTGGCCTCCCCTCTTTATATTCAGGCTATGTGGCGGACAGTGTATCACCCAGGTCCATGCTGTTCCCCAATCGCCGGCACGCCGGCGATTGGGCCTCACGTCAGACCCAACTGCCCCCAGATCCGCCGCACCTCGCGGCGCTCATCGGCGAACTGCGCCGCGTCGATCACCCCAGCCTGCTTCTGCAGGGCCTGGCGGTGCGAAGCCGAACGGAACGCCTTGTACACCTCGCGCAGCAGCACCGCGTCGCCGGCAGGCACCAGGCCGGCCTGCTCCAGCTCCTCGAGGATGCGGATGTTGTCGGTCCAGCGCAGCAAGGCCGGATGGTCGTGGGACCAGGCCAAAGCGGCGTATTGCACCATAAATTCGATATCGACGATACCGCCGGCATCCTGCTTGATATCGAAGGGCTGGCCGGCGTCGAAGGCGTTGCCCGCGGTGCCTGCGGCGGTGACCTTGGTGCCGAGGTTGTCGCGCATCTTGGCGCGCATCTCGCTCACTTCGCTGCGCAGCTTGTCCAGGTCGCGGGCCTGGCCGAGCACACGGGCGCGTACCGCCTCGAAGGCCGTCGCCACCTGCTTGCAGCCCACCAACACGCGGGCCCGCACCAGCGCCTGGTGCTCCCAGGTCCAGGCTTCGTTCTGCTGGTAGCGCTCGAAGGCACCGAGGGAGCTGACCAGCAGCCCCGAGGCCCCGGACGGGCGCAGGCGCATGTCGACGTCGTAGAGCTGGCCGGAGTTGGTCTGGGTGGTCAGCATATGGATGATGCGCTGGCCCAGGCGGGTGAAGAACTGCGCACTGTCGATCGGCTTGGCGCCATCGGTCTCGGCCTGGGGGTCGCCATCGTGGATGAACACCAGGTCCAGGTCCGAGCCATGGCCCAGTTCGATGCCGCCGACCTTGCCGTAGCCGACGATGATGAAGCCCGGGTCGCACAGGCTGCCGTCGCTGCGCCTGGGCTGGCCATGACGGGCCACGGTCTGGCGCCAGGCCAGGGCCAGCACCTGGTCGAGGATCGCCTCGGCCAGCCAGGTCAGGTAGTCGCTGACCTTCATCAGCGGCAGGTTGCCGGTGATCTCCGAGGCGGCCACGCGCAGGCTGTGGGCCAGCTTGAAGTGGCGCAGGGCTTCCATCTGCTGCTCCAGGTCGTCCTCGGGGATGCGCGTCAGCCGCTCACGCAGCTCCGAAGCCAGCTCCGGCGCCAGCGGCGGGCTGAACAGGCGGCCTTCGTTGAGCAGTTCGTCGAGCAGCAGCGGGAAGCGGGCGATCTGCTCGGCGATCCACGGGCTGGCTGCGCACAGGGTCAGCAGGCGGCGCAAGGCGCCGGGGTTCTCGGTCAGCAACACCAGGTAGGCGGAACGCCGTGCCACCGCCTCGACCAGCGGCAGCACCCGTTCCAGCACCAGGTCCGGGTCGTCGTGCTCGACGGCCTGGGCCAGCAGGCGCGGAATGAAGGCATCCAGCCGCTCGCGGCCGATACGTTGCATCGAGCGCAACTGCGGGCTGGCGCGCAACCCGGCCAGCCGCCGCAGGGCCTCGGCCGGCTGCTTGAAGCCGGCCTCTTCCAATTGGCGGCAGGCGGCCTCCTCGTCCTGAGCCTGCTCCCACAACGGCGACCATTCGCCACCGACCACCAGCTCGCCCTCGCCGTCCTCGTCGTCCGGGTCGGCGATCACCTGGCGGAAGTGCCAGTCGATACGCCCACGCCAATGCATGAGTTGCGCGTGGAAGCCCGACCAGTCGGCAAAGCCGAGGATATAGGCAACGCGCGCGCGGTCCGTGGCATCGTCCGGCAGCATCTGCGTCTGGCGGTCGGCGATGGCCTGGATCGCATGCTCGGTATAACGCAGGAACTCGTAGCCTTCGCGCAGCTCGGCGACCACCGCCGGCGGCAGGTAGCCCTGGCCCTCGAGGGTGGCCAGGACCTTGAGCAGCGGTCGCTGCTGCAGGCTCAGGTCGCGCCCGCCGTGGATCAGTTGGAAGGCCTGGGCGATGAACTCCACTTCACGGATGCCACCGGCGCCAAGCTTGATGTTCTCGGCCATGCCCTTGCGGCGCACCTCCTGCTGGATCAGCTGCTTCATGGTGCGCAGCGCCTCGATGGCCGAGAAGTCCAGGTAACGGCGGTAGACGAACGGGCGCAGCATGTCCTGCAACTGGGCACCTGCCACCTGGTCGCCGGCCACCACCCGCGCCTTGATCATGGCGTAGCGCTCCCAGTCGCGGCCCTGGTCTTGGTAGTACTGCTCCAGGGCATTGAACGACAGCACCAGGGCACCCGCCGAGCCGTAGGGGCGCAGGCGCATGTCGACGCGGAACACGAAACCGTCGACGGTGACCGGGTCCAGCGCCTTGATCAGCCGCTGGCCCAGGCGGGTGAAGAACTCCTGGTTGTCCAGCGAACGCTTGACTCCTTCGGTTTCACCGCCCTCGGGGAAGGCGAAGATCAGGTCGATGTCCGACGAGAGGTTCAGCTCCACCGCCCCCAGCTTGCCCATGCCCAGCACCACCATGTGCTGCGGCTGGCCACTGCGGTTGCCGATCGGTGTACCGAACTGTTGGCAATGGCGTGGGTACAGCCACTGGTAGGCCTGGTCGATGGAGGCGTCGGCCAGGTCGGAAAGATCGCGGCAGGTTTCGCCGAGCGCGGCCTGTCGGGTGATATCGCGCCAGATGATGCGCAGTTGCTGGCGGTTGCGCTCGCGGCGCAGGTTGCGCGCCAGTTCCTCCTCGCTCTGCGCGGCCTGGGCCGCGGTGGCGACGCGCGCGCTTAGCTGGCCGGGGCCGAAACGCTGCTCGAGCTCGCCGCTGGCCAGCAGCTCGAAGAGCATGGCCGGCTCGCGCAGGGCCTGGTCGAGGACGAAGTCGCTGGCGGCAGCGACCTGGTCGAACTGTTGCCGATGCACCGGGCTCCAACTGTCCAGGTCCAGCCCTTCGAGGCCGGCGACGACCTCCAGCAGGGATTGTCGGTTGCGAGCGGCCAGTGGCTGCAGGGCGGCGGGCAGATCGGACGGCAAAGGCAGGCGCATGGTCTATCCTTGATCGGCGAGTCGGTGAGGGGTAGGTACGGTCAAGGGGAAGCCGGACCACGGTTGGACTGTCATACAAAAGTTGGAAATAGCTGAAAAAAACGAATCATTGGCAAGAAACATCAAGATTCACCTCTTCAGAGCACAGTCCCAACCAACGGGAACGTTTTTCTCCACAACCCGGAAGGCGGCCAAAAGCCGTTTTTCTGTAGTTTTACTACTACCCCGGCGGTGCAAAAGCATGAAATGCCAAATCATTTGTAGTAAAACTACACGGCGCCGGATGACTGTCCGGTAAATCCAAGAATTCACGACGTCTGCCCAAAAGGCCAGTCGCAAACTCAGGCCATCGATTCTGGTGGCCTTTCCGCCCTGGAGCAAGCCATGCAAGACCTCGATCCCGTCGAAACCCAGGAATGGCTGGATGCCTTGGAGTCGGTCATTGACAAAGAAGGCGAAGACCGCGCTCACTACCTGATGACCCGCATGGGCGAGCTGGCCACCCGTAGTGGCTCCCAGCTGCCGTATGCCATCACCACGCCATACCGCAATACCATCCCTGTCACCCACGAAGCACGCATGCCCGGCGACCTGTTCATGGAACGCCGCATTCGCTCGATGGTGCGTTGGAACGCCCTGGCCATGGTCATGCGTACCAACCTGAAGGATTCGGACCTGGGCGGCCACATTTCGAGCTTCGCCTCCAGTGCCACCCTGTACGACATCGGCTTCAACTACTTCTTCCAGGCTCCGACCGAGGAGCACGGTGGCGACCTGATCTTCTTCCAGGGCCACGCCTCCCCCGGCATCTACGCCCGCGCCTTCCTCGAAGGCCGCATCAGCGAAGACCAGATGAACAACTTCCGCCAGGAAGTGGACGGCAACGGCCTGTCCTCCTACCCACACCCCTGGCTGATGCCTGACTTCTGGCAGTTCCCGACCGTTTCCATGGGCCTGGGCCCGATCCAGGCGATCTACCAGGCACGCTTCATGAAGTACCTGGAAGCCCGTGGCTTCATCCCGGCCGGCAAGCAGAAGGTCTGGTGCTTCATGGGCGACGGCGAGTGCGACGAGCCGGAATCCCTGGGTGCCATCGCCCTGGCCGGCCGCGAGAAGCTGGACAACCTGATCTTCGTCATCAACTGCAACCTGCAGCGCCTGGACGGCCCGGTGCGTGGCAACGGCAAGATCATCCAGGAACTGGAAGGCGTGTTCCGCGGCGGTGGCTGGAACGTCAACAAGGTCGTCTGGGGCCGCTTCTGGGACCCGCTGTTCGCCAAGGACACCAACGGTGCCCTGCAGCGTCGCATGGACGAAGTCATCGACGGCGAATACCAGAACTACAAGGCCAAGGACGGTGCGTACGTCCGCGAGCACTTCTTCAACACCCCAGAACTCAAGGCCATGGTCGAAGACCTGTCCGACGAAGAGATCTGGAAGCTCAACCGTGGCGGCCACGACCCGTACAAGGTCTACGCGGCGTACCACCAGGCGGTCAACCACAAGGACCAGCCGACCGTCATCCTGGCCAAGACCATCAAGGGTTACGGCACCGGTGCTGGCGAAGCCAAGAACACCGCGCACAACACCAAGAAGGTCGACGTCGACAGCCTGCGTCAGTTCCGTGACCGCTTCGACATCCCGGTCAAGGACAGCGAGCTGGAGAACCTGCCGTTCTTCCGTCCCGAAGAAGGCAGCGCCGAAGCCAAGTACCTGGCCGAGCGCCGCGCCGCCCTGGGCGGTTTCGTGCCACAGCGCCGTGCCAAGAGCTTCAGCGTCCCGACCCCGCCGCTGGAAACCCTGAAGGCGATCCTGGACGGCTCGGGCGACCGCGAGATCTCCACCACCATGGCCTTCGTGCGTATCCTGGCGCAGCTGGTCAAGGACAAGGAAATCGGCCAGCGCATCGTCCCGATCATCCCGGACGAAGCCCGTACCTTCGGTATGGAAGGCATGTTCCGCCAGCTGGGCATCTACTCGTCCGTAGGCCAGCTGTACGAGCCGGTCGACAAGGACCAGGTGATGTTCTACCGCGAGGACAAGAAGGGCCAGATCCTCGAGGAAGGCATCAACGAAGCCGGCGCCATGTCGTCGTTCATCGCCGCCGGTACCTCGTACAGCAACCACAACCAGCCGATGCTGCCGTTCTACATCTTCTACTCGATGTTCGGCTTCCAGCGTATCGGTGACCTGGCCTGGGCCGCTGGCGACAGCCGCACCCGTGGCTTCCTGATCGGCGGCACCGCCGGCCGTACCACCCTCAACGGTGAAGGCCTGCAGCACGAAGACGGCCACAGCCACCTGCTGGCGGGCACCATCCCGAACTGCCGCACCTATGATCCGACCTACGGCTACGAGCTGGCGGTGATCATCCAGGACGGCATGAAGAAGATGACCGAAGAGCAACAGGACGTCTTCTACTACATCACCGTGATGAACGAAGCCTACACCCAGCCAGCCATGCCGGCCGGCGTCGAGGAAGGCATCATCAAGGGCATGTACCTGCTCGAGGAAGACACCCGCGAAGCCGCGCACCACGTGCAACTGATGGGCTCCGGCACCATCCTGCGCGAAGTCCGCGAAGCGGCGAAGATCCTGCGCGAGGAGTTCAACGTCGGCGCCGATGTGTGGAGCGTTACCAGCTTCAACGAACTGCGTCGCGACGGCCTGGCCGTTGAGCGCGCCAACCGCCTCAAGCCTGGCCAGAAGCCGCAGCAGACCTACGTCGAGCAGTGCCTGGCCGGCCGTAAGGGCCCGGTCGTGGCCTCGACCGACTACATGAAGATCTTTGCCGAGCAGATCCGTCAGTGGGTGCCGAGCAAGGAGTACAAGGTCCTGGGTACCGACGGTTTCGGTCGCAGCGACAGCCGCAAGAAGCTGCGTCACTTCTTCGAAGTCGACCGTCACTTCGTGGTGCTGGCTGCCCTGGAAGCCTTGGCCGACCGTGGCGAGATCGAACCGAAGGTGGTGGCCGACGCCATCGTCAAGTTCGGCATCGATCCGGACAAGCGCAACCCACTGGACTGCTGAGGAGTATTTTTAAGTGAGCGAACTCATTCGCGTACCTGACATCGGCAGCGGTGAAGGTGAAATCATCGAGCTGTTCGTCAAGGTCGGCGACCGTATCGAAGCCGACCAGAGCCTGCTGACCCTGGAGTCCGATAAGGCCTCCATGGAGATCCCGGCGCCCAAGGCTGGCGTGATCAAGGAGCTCAAGGTCAAGCTGGGCGATCGCCTGAAGGAAGGCGACGAGCTGCTGGTCCTGGAAGTCGAGGGCGCCGCCGCGGCGCCCGAGGCTCCGGCCGCCCCCGCCGCCCAAGAGCAACCGGCCGCCGCACCGGCGGCTGCCGAGGCCGCACCGGCGCCTGCCGCAGCCCCGGCTGCCGCCAGCGTGCAAGACATCCACGTGCCGGACATCGGCTCGTCGGGCAAGGCCAAGATCATCGAGGTCCTGGTCAAGGCCGGCGATACCGTCGAAGCCGACCAGTCGCTGATTACCCTGGAGTCCGACAAGGCCTCCATGGAAATCCCCTCGCCCGCCGCTGGCGTGGTGAAGGAAGTGATCGCCAAGCTGGACGACGAAGTCGGCACCGGTGACCTGATCCTCAAGCTGGAAGTCGCCGGCGCAGCCCCCGCTGCCGCCCCGGCTCCGGCCGCTGCCGCCCCTGCCCCAGCCAAGGCCGAGGCGGCTCCAGCCGCTGCGCCTGCTGCACCGGCCGCCGCAGCGGCCCCTGTGGCCACCGCGCCTGCCGCCGGCAGCAACGCCAAGGTCCACGCTGGCCCGGCCGTGCGCATGCTGGCCCGTGAGTTCGGCGTCGACCTGGGCGCGGTCGCCGCGACCGGCCCACACGGCCGTATCCTCAAGGAAGACGTGCAGGTCTACGTCAAAGCCATGATGCAGAAGGCCAAGGACGCTCCGGCAGGCGCCGGCGCGACCGGTGGTGCCGGCATCCCGCCGATCCCGGCCGTGGACTTCAGCAAGTTCGGTGAAGTCGAGGAAGTCGCCCTGACCCGCCTGATGCAGGTCGGTGCCGCCAACCTGCACCGCAGCTGGCTGAACGTGCCGCACGTGACCCAGTTCGACTCCGCCGACATCACCGAGCTGGAAGCCTTCCGCGTGGCGCAGAAGGCCGTGGCCGAGAAGGCCGGCGTCAAGCTGACCGTGCTGCCGCTGCTGCTCAAGGCCTGTGCCCACCTGCTCAAGGAACTGCCGGACTTCAACAGTTCCCTGGCGCCGAGCGGCAAGGCGGTGATCCGCAAGAAGTACGTGCACATCGGCTTCGCCGTGGACACCCCGGACGGCCTGCTGGTCCCGGTGATCAAGAACGTCGACCAGAAGAGCCTGCTGCAGCTGGCTGGCGAAGCCGCGGCCCTGGCCGAGAAGGCGCGCACCAAGAAACTGGCGGCCGACGACATGCAAGGCGCTTGCTTCACCATCTCCAGCCTCGGCCACATTGGCGGCACCGGCTTCACGCCGATCGTCAACGCGCCTGAGGTGGCGATCCTGGGTGTGTCCAAGGCCACCATGCAGCCGGTCTGGGACGGCAAGGCCTTCCAGCCGCGCCTGATGCTGCCGCTGTCGCTGTCCTACGATCACCGCGTGATCAACGGCGCCGCCGCCGCGCGCTTCACCAAGCGCCTGAGCGACCTGCTGGCGGACATCCGCACCCTGCTGCTGTAACGCAGCTACCTGCCTCCCCGACGGGAGGCAGGCCCCTTTCGAGCTGCCACGCTCGTACCTCAACCCCGTCACGTTCTGGCGGGGCTTTTTTTTTAGCTGCAAGCGACAAGAAAAAGCAGGCGGCGCCCTGACGAGCCGGGCATGGCCATGATAAGCAGCGCCGATCAGCTCGAAGCTCGCAGCTTTAGATTCCCGCCGATCAGCCGACAACCTGCTCATCGCAATGGCGGCTTGCCAGCCCCTGGGACATGATGCAACCTTGCCCCAGGCACCGCCGCATAGACCGTGGCCCGCCGCGCCAACCGCCCTCTTCAAGCGAGTCTTCGATGAAAAGCCAACCCGATGTCGCCAGCCGTACGGCGGCCGAGGTCGTCACGCAGCTTCCCGTGCCTTCACGGCTCGGCATGCTGCGTTTCGAAAGGCTCAACGAAGCCAGCTGGACGATGCTCTACCTCGACCCGGCCTGCGACCGCCAGTTCGGCCTGCCCGCCGCCGAGCTCTGCGCCCTGGTCGGCTCGCCCTATGCCAGCCTCATGGAGCCGGAGGCCCGCTACCAACTGCACGACGAGATCCAGCGGCAGCTGGCCCAACGCAGCCACTACCGGGTACGCTACACCTTGCACGCCAGCACCGCGCCCCTGCGCTTGCTGGAGATCGGCGAAGCCTACAAGCAGCACAACCGACAACTGCTGCGCGGCTACCTCACGGTGCTCGACGAGCAACCGGACGACGGGCCGGACCTGGCGGCCAACGACCTCGAGTCGCGCAACAGTCGCCTGCAACTGGCCCTGCAACTGAACCAGCGCGCCCAGCAGGAGCAACTCGAACACCTGGAACGGGTACGCGCCCAGCAGGACCTGATCCTGCGCCTGGCACGCCAGCGCTACAGCGCCGGCAACTCGCTGCAGGAAGCCGCCGAGCTGATCACCCGCAGCGCCTGCGAGATCTACAAGGTCGATTGCGCCAGCATCTGGCACCTCGAGGACCAGCGCCTGGAACCGATCAGCGCCTGGCATCACCGCGACCAGCGACACCATAGGCCGGAGCCGATCGACGCCAGCCAGTTTCCCGACTACCTGGACGCCCTGCACGCCAGCCGCGCCATCGACGCCCACAATGCCAGCGACGACCCGCGCACCCGCGACATGGTCCAGCGCCTCTACCCCAGCGGCAACAACGCCATGCTCGATGCCAGCATCCGCGTCGACGGCCAGGTGGTGGGCGTGCTCTGCCTGGAGCAGACCGGTACACCCCGGGCCTGGCAGTCCGACGAGATCGCCTTCGCCGGCGAGTTGGCCGACCAGGTCGCCCAGGTCATCACCAACCACAACCGGCGCACGGCCACCAGCGCCCTGCACCTGTTCCAGCGCGCGGTGGAGCAAAGCGCCAGCGCCTTCCTGCTGGTCAACCGCGACGGGGTGGTGGAATACGTCAACCCAAGCTTCGCCGCCATCACCCAGTACAGCACCGAGGAAGTCCAAGGCCGCCACCTGGCCGAACTGCCAGCCCTGGAGAACCTCAGCGAACTGCTGTTCGACTCGCCATCCAGCCTGGCCATGGGCAACAGCTGGCAAGGCGAGTTCAAGAGCCGGCGCAAGAGCCTCGAGCCCTACTGGGGCCAACTGTCGATCTCCAAGGTCTATGGCGACAACCGCGAACTGACCCACTACATCGGCATCTACGAAGACATCACCCAGAGCAAGCTGGCCCAGCAGCGCATCGAACGCCTGGCCTACACCGACAACCTGACCAACCTGGGCAACCGCCCGGCGTTCATCCGCAACCTCGACGAGCGCTTCGCCCGCGACGACGAGCATCCAACCTGCCTGCTGCTGGTGGACATCGACAACTTCAAGCGGATCAACGACAGCCTCGGCCACCAGACCGGCGACAAGCTGCTGGTCAGCCTGGCCCGGCGCCTGCGCAACAGCCTGAACAACGGCGGCCAGCTGGCACGCTTCGCCAGCAACGAGTTCGCCGTGCTGCTCGACGGCACCAGCCTGGAAGATGGCCAGGGCGTGGCCCAGCAATTGCTGCGCACCCTCGACAAGCCAATGTTCGTCGACAACCAACTGATCAACGTCACCGCCTCGGTGGGCCTGGCCTGCGCACCTTTGCACGGCAGCGACCCGCAGACCCTGATGAAGAACGCCGGGCTCGCCCTGCACAAGGCCAAGGCCAACGGCAAGCACCAGGTCCAGGTCTTCACCGAAGTGCTCAACGCCGAGGCCAGCTACAAGCTGTTCGTCGAGAACAACCTGCGCCGCGCCCTGACCCAGAACGAGCTGGAGGTGTTCTACCAGCCCAAGCTGTGCCTGCGCAGCGGCCGCCTGCTCGGCCTGGAGGCGCTGCTGCGCTGGAACCACCCCGAGCGCGGCATGATCCGCCCCGACCAGTTCATCAGCGTGGCCGAGGAAACCGGCCTGATCATCCCCATCGGCAAATGGGTGGTGCGCCAGTCGTGCCGCATGAGCCAGCAGTTGCGCGAAGCCGGCATGGGCAACCTGCACGTGGCCATCAACCTCTCGCCCAAGCAGTTCTCCGACCCGGAGCTGGTGTCGTCGATCGGCAACATCCTCGAGGAAGAAGCCCTGCCGCCACACCTGCTGGAGCTGGAGCTGACCGAAGGCCTGCTGCTGGAAGCCACCGAAGACACCCACCGCCAGCTCGACGAGCTCAAGGCCCTGGGCCTGACCCTGGCCATGGACGATTTCGGCACCGGCTACTCGTCGCTGAGCTACCTGAAGAAGTTCCCGATCGACATCATCAAGATCGACCGCAGCTTCATCAACGAAATCCCCGACAACCAGGACGACATGGAGATCACCTCGGCGGTGGTGGCCATGGCCCATAACCTGAAGCTCAAGGTGGTCGCCGAAGGCATCGAGACCGCCGAGCAGTTGGCGTTCCTGCGCCGCCACCGCTGCGACGTCGGCCAGGGCTACCTGTTCGACCGGCCGATTCCCGGACGCGAACTGGTCGACAAGCTCAAGCGCTATCCACGTGGCCCTCTGGCCTGACAGCGGCGCCAACCTCGGGCACTATAGAACCCATTCGAGCCCTATCGCCGGCTTGCCGACGATGGCTCCGCCACCTATCCAACTGATAAACACAAGGAGCGGCCATGGTCCTGCGTTCGGAAATCCTGGTGAACAAAAACGTCATGCCCACTGCGGAGCAGGCCCTGCCTGGCCGCGAGACCCCGATGGCCCTGCCCGAGAAGCACTACGTGTTCAAGGACACCCCACTGCTGGGCCCGTTCTTCCAGAACGTCGATTTCGCCATCTTCGGCCTGGGCTGCTTCTGGGGCGCCGAGCGCCGCTTCTGGCAACGCGAGGGCGTGGTCAGCACCGTGGTCGGCTACGCCGGCGGCTTCACCCCCAACCCAACCTACGAAGAAGTCTGCTCGGGCCTGACCGGCCATACCGAAGTGGTGCTGGTGGTGTTCGACAAGGACAAGGTCAGCTACCGTGAGCTGCTGGCGATGTTCTGGGAGCTGCACAACCCCACCCAAGGCATGCGCCAAGGCAACGACATCGGCACCCAGTACCGTTCGGCGATCTACTGCACCAGCCCCGAGCAGCTGGAGCAGGCCAAGGCCAGCCGCGAGGCGTTCCAGGCCGAGCTGACCAAGGCCGGTTTCGGCGAGATCACCACCGAGATCGCCGAGGCGCCGACCGTGTACTTCGCCGAGGCCTACCACCAGCAGTACCTGGCCAAGAACCCCGACGGCTACTGCGGCATCGGTGGCACTGGCGTATGCCTGCCACCCAGCCTGCAAGGCAACTGAGGGCAGCCATATGGCGACCATGACCCTGTTCCACTCGCCGCTCTCGCCGTTCGTACGCAAGGTGATGGTCGTGCTGCACGAAACCGGGCAGCTCGACCGCGTGACCTTGCAGGCGGTCAACATCAGCCCGGTGAACGGCGACGAGCAGCTCAACCAGGGCAACCCGATCGGCAAGATCCCGGCCCTGCGCCTGGAGGACGGCACCGTGCTGCATGATAGCCGGGTGATTTGCGAGTACCTCGACCTGCAGCACGTCGGCAACCCGCTGGTCCCCCGCGAGGGTTCGGCGCGCTGGCGCCGGCTGACGCTGGCGTCGCAGGCCGATGCGATCATGGATGCGGCGGTCTCGACCCGCTACGAGACCTTCCTGCGCCCCGAGGACAAGCGCTGGGACGGCTGGGTCCAGGCCCAGGCCGGCAAGATCCGCCGCAGCCTGGCCGACCTGGAACAGGCGCACCTGGCCGAGCTGGCCTCGACCTTCGATATCGCGGCTATCGGCGTGGCCTGCGCGCTGGGCTACCTGGACCTGCGCCAGCCGCAGTTCGGCTGGCGCGAGCGGCAACCGGGGCTGGCGGCCTGGTATGCCGAGGTGGCCAAGCGACCGTCGATGGTCGCTACCGTGCCGATGGCCTGACAGGCGCTGTCGCAGGCAGGCCCGATACCGGTCGGAAAGGGGCGCGAAGCGGCCCAAATGGCCAATCAGCAGTCCGGCTTGCCTGCGGTGAACTTGCGTGCCGGGTTCACCGCCGCCTTGAACTCACGCAGCGCCTTGGCGCCAATCAGCAGTGGATAGTTGAAGTTACTCCGGTCAGCCAGGTTGACCTCCACCGTGCGCTTCACCTCGCCCAGGCACAGCTCCAGCTCGACCACCGGCCGGCGCGCAGCCTCCAGCGTCTCGCCTTCGTCGTCCTCTTCGTCGGAGCGGGCCTTGATCTTGCTGATACGCGCCAGCTTGTGCTCGTAGACCTTGCCATCGGCATCCTTGGTCGCCAGGCGAAAACGCACCCATTGCTCGCCATCACGGGTAAAGCGCTCGATATCCCTGGCCGACAACGAAGCCGTCAGGGCGCCAGTATCCATCTTGGCCTTCAATGTTTCGCCAATCTCCGGCAGGGTGATGTACTCATAGCGGCCGTAAAGAGTCGGCTCAGCCGCCATGACCGGCAGTGCAAGCAGTGACAACAGGGCAAGCAATGGTTTCACGGATTACGCTTCCTTGAGTGAGGACAGTGGTTAGACTACTCGGGCAGGATAGGTTTCCTCCAGCTACGAAGTGCAAGTAAAGGCAGATAGCACAGCCCCCACCGCCTAATGCTGTTCACTTAAGTCTGATGTGACATCGATAGGGGCTGCCTTGCAGCCCTTCGCGGGCAAGCCCGCTCCCACAGTGGATAACGTGAGGCTTGAAGCGTAAAAGTGGGAGCGGGCGTGGCCGCGCAGGGCCGCCAAACGGCGCCACAAGATTAAGATAAAAA
>NZ_JBCGFQ010000067.1:0-21335 GCF_040984075.1 Pseudomonas sp. I2 | reverse complement strand
CCCCAATGCCCCAGACCAACCGCCGCTTCCTGCTCGCCAAACGTCCGGTCGGTGCCGTGCGCCGGGACGACTTCACCTATGAACAGGTCCCTACCACCGCCCCTGCCGACGGCCAGGTGCTGGTGAAGAACCTGTACCTCTCCCTGGACCCGGCCATGCGCGGCTGGATGAACGAAGGCAAGTCCTACATTCAACCTGTCGCCCTCGGCGAGGTAATGCGCGCCCTGGGCGTGGGCGAAGTGATCGCCTCCCGGCACCCTGGCTTGGAGCCTGGCGATCACGTCAGCGGCCTGCTCGGCGTGCAGGACTACTACACCGGTGACGCCCAGGGCCTGCACAAGATCGACCCAAAGCTCGCCCCCCTGCCCCGCTACCTCTCCGCCCTGGGCATGACCGGCATGACCGCCTACTTCGCCCTGCTCGAAGTCGGCCAGCCCAAGGCCGGCGAAACCGTGGTCATCTCCGGCGCCGCCGGCGCGGTCGGCAGCATCGCCGGGCAGATCGCCAAGCTCAAGGGTTGCCGCGTGGTCGGCATCGCCGGTGGCCAGCAGAAATGCCAGTACCTCAAGGACGAACTGGGCTTCGATGGCGTCATCGACTACAAGGCCGAAGACGTGCTCGCCGGCCTCAAGCGCGAATGCCCCCAGGGGGTCGATGTGTATTTCGACAATGTCGGCGGCGATATCCTCGATGCCGTGCTCACCCGCCTGAACCTCAAGGCCCGCGTGGTCATCTGTGGGGCTATCAGCCAGTACAACAACAAAGAGGCGGTCAAGGGGCCGGCCAACTACCTGTCGTTACTGGTCAACCGTGCGCGCATGGAAGGGTTCGTGGTGTTCGACCATGCCAAGGAGTATGGGAAGGCTGCGCGGGAAATCGCCGGTTGGTTGGCCAGCGGGCAGGTGAAGAGCAAGGAGGATGTGGTGGAGGGGTTGGAGACGTTTCCTGAGATGTTGCTCAGGTTGTTCAGTGGGGAGAATTTTGGGAAGTTGGTGTTGAAGGTGTGAGAATCTGATGCTGTTTGCCTCTCCGTGCGGATGACGCTGTCGTGCGGGAGGGCAAGCGGCTGCCCGCGAAGGGCTGCGAAGGGGATACGAAGCAGCACTGTTGCTCCTACCCGACGCCTGACAACCGTTAGTCGCAAAAACAAGAATCAGACATATGACACTTGCAACAAATCAACTTCATATGTACGGCCAAGGGGAGATCTGAGCCCCCCTAATCCCCGGGGCTTCAAGCAGTTTCATGGCATATCCTTGACGCTTATACCCTTCTGCGCTTACTCTCGCGAGCCTTAGAACATGGAAGTCTCCGAGATCCTCCCTAGCCAGGCGCAAGTTGGAAGCGGGTCTTTCCTGAAGATGAACCCCCGGCGTGCTTAGGCGCGCTGCTTTGCTTTGCGGTAAACATCTTGAAGCCTCGCTCCTCTTTCCAGATCCAAAAATCGGTCATCTTCGCTCTGGTCCTGCGCGAGGCTCGTGCCCGCTTTGGAGCTCGTCGTATGGGGGCAGTCTGGATGCTGGTCGAACCCATCTGCCACCTGCTGATTTTCTCCCTGCTGTTCGCGATATTACGCGGACGCACCATCTCCGGGGTCGAATACCCTGTGTTCATCTTGGTCGGCATGGCTCCCTTCCTGCTCTACCGCAACACCGCCCTGCGCCTAATGGACAGCTTGCGAGAAAACCGCTCGCTGTTCGGTTACAAACAGATCAAGCCCCTGGACACCTATGTCGCCCGCGTCATCGTGGAAACCTGTGTCGCAGCCACGGTCTACGCCATTCTGGTGTTCACCTTCGCCTGGTTTGGATTCGACATGTCGGTGCACAGCCCACTGCAGTGGGTCGCCAGCCTATTCCTCGGTCTGCTGTTCGCCTTCGGCCTGGGGATGTTCCTGGCCCTAATCACCCATGCCTTGCCGAGCCTCAAAGCCTTTATCCGCATGGCATTCTTCCCCCTCTATTTCATTTCCGGCGTGCTTCTTCCACCGTCTTATTTACCTACGCCCATGATGCCCCTGCTACTCCTGAATCCTTTCTTACATTTGCTTGAACTTATCCGCGCCGAAGTACTACCTCATTACACCCCTGTTGATGGGGTGTCCGCGACCTATGTGATCGCCTTTACCCTGGTATTGCTGTTCCTGTCTCTTGGCGCCTACCGCGCCCGCAGGATGCACCTGATTTCCACCAAGAACGGTTAACTACAGGCCCCACGTGTTCGAGCTCAGAAACGTCACCAAGTCGTACCTCACGCCCAAGGGGCGGCGTTACGTCTTCCGCAACCTGTCGCTGGCCATTCCGCCCGGCAAGAACATCGGCCTGATCGGCCGCAATGGCGCTGGCAAGTCGACCCTGATGCGCCTGCTCGGCGGCGCTGATGTGCCCGACTCCGGCACCATCGTCACCGACCGCAGCATCTCCTGGCCGGTGGGCCTGACCGGTGGCTTCCAGGGCAGCATGACCGGTCGCGACAATATCAAGTTCGTCTGCCGCGTCTATGGCGCCACCGGCGATGCCATGCGCGAGAAGGTCCGCTACGTGCAGGAGTTCGCCGAGATCGGTGACTGGATCGACGAGCCGATCAAGACCTACTCATCGGGCATGCGCTCGCGGGTGGCCTTTGGCCTGAGCATGGCGTTCGACTTCGACTACTACCTGATCGACGAAGTGATGTCGGTGGGCGATGCGCAGTTCAAGCGCAAGTGCGCCGCAGTGTTCAAGGAAAAACTGCAGAAATCCAATGTCGTGCTCGTTTCCCACTCCATGCCGGAGATCGAGAAGCTCTGCGACATCGTCCTGCTGGTGCGTGACGGCGGCATCCAGGTCTATGACGACGTCGCCGAAGGCATCAAGGCCTACAACAACTGATCACACCATTACCGCTTCGCAGCACCGTTCCACATCAAGGATGCATCACACTATGAGCAGTACGGGTAAACACAAGGGCTGGGGCCTGGCGATCGCCATGGTCGTCGTGCCAATGGTCCTTGCGGCCATCTACTACGGCATCTTTGCCATCGATCGTTATGTCAGTTCCGCCCAAGTAGTAGTCCGCCAGGACGGGAACAACCAGGCGGCCCAGGTACCAGGCCTTGCCACCTTGCTGACTGGCACCAACCCAGCGTCGCGGGAAGAGACCCTCTACCTGCGTGAATACATCACCTCGATGGATATGATGCTGCTGCTTGAAGATCGTGTGCACTGGATCGAGCAATACGCCGACCAGAGCCGCGATGTGTTCTTCTGGCTCGACAAGGACGCTCCACGCGAAGACCTACTCGAGTACTACCAGCGTATGGTTTCGGCCCACTACGACGAAACCACTGGCCTGCTGCGCGTCGAAGTCCAGGCGTTCACACCTGAGCTGTCCGAGCAGATGCTGCGCACCATTCTCCAGGCCAGCGAACACTTCGTGAACGAGGTCAGCCACAATATCGCCCGCGAGCAGATGAAGTTCGCCCAAGGCGAGCTGGAAACCGCACGCGTGAACTACTCCAAGCGCAAGACCCAGCTGCTGAACTTCCAGAACGAGAACAAGGTGCTCGACGGCGGCAATACTGCTCAGAGTCGCGCGACCATCATCGCCAACTTAGAAGGGCAGTACACCGCCGAACAGGCCGCGCTCACCGAGATGTCCTTCAAGCTACGCGCCGACGCCCCGCAGATCCGCCAGCAGAAGCAGAAGGTCGAAGCCATCACCCAGCAACTGGCCAAGGAAAAACGCCTGCTCGTCTCCTCGCCACAGGGCTCACAACTCAACGTGGTCGCCTCGCGCTATCAGCAATTGACGCTCGACGCCGGCATCGCGGAAGAAACCTACAAGACCGCCGTCGCTGCGCTGGACAACGCTCGCATCGAGGCCAGCAAGAAGATCCGCACCCTGGTCACCGTGGTCAGCCCCAATACCCCGCAACTCGCCCTGTACCCGGAGCGCTTGTACAACCTGGCAACCATCCTGCTTGGCCTGCTGATGGTGTACGGCATCACCCGCTTCATCCTGGCTTCGATCGAGGATCATCGTGATTAAATCCATAGCTGTCCCCCACAAGCTCAACCTGAAACTGGCTGCGCTGGCCTTGGCAACCTTGGGGCTAGCCGGATGTGGCGGCACCTTGTCGGGTGCCGGTCCCTATAAGGGCGAGATAGAAAGCAAGACCGAGGCCTATAACCTTGTAGATATCAATGCCAGCACCATCGGCCCATACATGCGTGGCGCCGTGCGCCCGCCACTCGCCACCGTGACTAAGCCCTTGCCACCAGAAGTTCGGCTGATGCCTGGCGATACCCTCAACGTGCTGATCGCCGACACCGCACCGGAAGGCTCGGCGCTGTTCGCTCCACTGGCTACCGGTGGTACCCAGCTCAAGTCCCGCATTGACGCTAAAGGCATGCTATCGCTGCCTTATGTCGGTCGCCAGTTCGTCGCTGGCATGACCCTCAATGAGGTCGAGGACATGATTCGTCGCCAACTCAAGGGCATCACCACTGACGTGCAAACCCACGTCGAATTGGTCGGCGACCTATCTGGCTCGGTACTGGTAGCTGGCGCCGTCAAAGCTCCAGGCCGATTCAGCACCCTTCAAGGTCCCCTGACTCTGCTGGATGCTGTGAATCAGGCCGGCGGCCCGGTGATGGAACCACACTTGGTCAATGTCACCGTGCGGACTGGTAGCCAAGTTCAGCAGTTCAACTATGAAGACGTACTGGCAGGCAACAATATGGTGCTGCGTCCAAACTCCGAAGTCGTCTTGGATCGAGCACGCCAGCGCTTTGTGGCTATGGGAGCTGTCGCAGAGCCTGGCTTAAAAGATATGCCAGCACAATACACAAGCCTACTCGATGCCTTAAGCAGTGTCGGCGGATTGAAAGAAGGTAGCGCGAATCCTGAAGGCGTATTTGTATTCCGCATGGGCACAGAAGAGAATGCAAAACCGGTCGTGATGCGTCTGAATATGCGTGAACCAACAGCTATATTCTATGCACGTCAAATCATGATCAAACCAGACGACACAATCTATGTAACCAACGCAGCAGTACATGAATGGCAAAAAGTTATTAGCCCAATCGTTCAAACCATGTTACTGGGACGCGCCACCGGCGTTCAGTAATTAGCTAAACTCCAAAATAAAAAAGAACTTTTGAAGCCCACAAAAACCAGCCCTGCCGCCTTCAGGGCTGCCCCTTTAAACTACAACGCCTCACCTTTCCTTAACCTAGTTTTAAGAAGCGATGATAAAAGAAAATTTCTTATGACAAATAGGCTCAGAACCACTTAAATAACTTCAGCGCCCCTCCAATAACACACGACTCCGTAAGCTTCGTCGACAAACCTCCAAGGTTAACCTTATTCAGGGCGCACATGATTCAAACACCACCACACCAAAGCTGCCCCAATCTGGAAAACTCAATCGAGAGCCACTCGAATCAAGCATCTGCTGTTGTAAAAACGCATTTTGCGAGATACATTGCCGCTCTGCCCACACGTGCCCTTAATTCCATTACGGGCCAAAATATTGACTCACGTTGAAGGAGCTGGAGCCGGTGATTAACAAAGAGTTAAAGAGTGAGCTCAAAAACAAAGGCATCTACATCGCTGGAGGCGGTACCATAGGTACCGCCTCGATATTACAGTGCGAACCACCTGTCCTGATTGGTACCGATACCAATATGAAAGGTTTTATTGGTGCATACTCGTATATGAGGGGTGGCAGGATAGGCCCAGCCCTGAAAAGAATTGGTCGATACTGTTCTATTGCACCAGGCTTTACGGCGGGAGACTCCAATCATGTGATGACGTGGTTGTCTAGTCATCCTTTTCAGTACGGCACCGGATCCGTATTTAAAGCGTGGACAAAGAAAAAAGATTTCCCTTTCAAAAAAATGAAACAGAAAAAGCCAAGCGCAAGTGAGATTGGAAATGACGTCTGGATAGGAGCAAACGCAACAATTATGCCAGGAGTTAAAATTTTTGATGGGGCGGTGGTTGGTGCCGGGGCCGTTGTCACCAAAGATGTTCCACCTTATGCAGTTGTTGCTGGCTGCCCAGCAAAAATAATAAAGTACAGATTCGACGAACAAACAATTCAAGAACTATTAGAGCTAAAGTGGTGGCGATTTGACGCAGACTCTCTACTTGGCGTTGATTTTGACAACGTTGAATTAGCCATAAAGCAAATCAAAGAAATGGAATTACGCGGAGAGCTTGAGTTGATCGACCGCGCCCCCATCAGCATCAACGGGGCCGAGGCAAATAATAAGCTTTCTGCTAGATCAGCATAAGTTTTACACCAAAGATAAATCAAGGCCAATCAAAAAGCCTTGATTTATCTAGTAGCGCACTAAGCGGTTAATTCGCTATCTACTTAACTTGCTTCACCCAATGGTTCCGAGGCTTTTAGATTAACGAACTACCCTACCCATTCGGGACACTAGCTAGATAACCTAAGCAGAAGCCTCAAGAGCAAAACAGCTCTTTGCCCCAATGAGATCATCTAGAGCAAGAGAAAATCTCATTTTCTTTCACTTTATTCCCAAGATTCTTATACCCATCAGGCTTAAGCATATCTTTGTATGGCTCAACCACATGCTGCCTAACTGATTTCCCCATCCGATTCTTGACAACTACGTTGTTGTCCCCCTCAATTTTTACCCCAATACGCGAGCCACAAAATTCATTACCTTCAACAACATTAAAGTTAGCATAGTCTCTGTAAAATCGACCTTTATCATCTAACGCCGGATCGCCGCACCCCCACTTACTCAAATCTCTGCTTTGCCTTGATGCTATCCAGACACCCACTGGCTCATGTGAAAATAAATTGTTCCTAATTACATTATGATCACTAGACTGCCACCGAATAGCCGACTTTCCCGTTTTGAAATTCTCCCCACAATTCTTATATAGAAAAATCCCTCCACCAGCATTACCTAAAAATTTATTACCCTCAATAACATTATAAGCAGACGAGTCTATAGCCACCCCCTCCCGCCGGCCATTCACCCCATTCCCCTGAATAACATTATTCAAAATACTTATACGCTGACTCCCCTGATCCAAGTACACTCCAACCTTACCCGAATCTTTAACTATAGAATTTTTAAGTACTGAGTCAGTGACATAGCTTTCAAAATAGACCCCTCCACGCCCACTTCTCAAGACCTTTACACCATCCAATACAACATTTCTAGGAGCGATTTTGTAATTTTCCGATATGTCTGACGAGAACTCATTAATACGAACGCCAGAGGTAATACTAACCCCCCTATTCCTAAAATTTACTATTCGGCAATTTGATATTTTTATATTTTCTATCGGCCTGCCTCTACCATTAACCGATACACCAATCGCACGTGAATGCTCACCATCCAGAATCGCACCATCACAGTCTAAACTAGTGTCACTTCTTGATATCTCGAAAGACTGATAATAAATACAATCTGCTTGCAGCTTCACATTACCTACAACTCTCTTAGGCGAAGTGCAACGATTACTAATGTCTGCAGCTAGCACTCCAAGGGGGCTGACCAAAAACGCTCCACCGCCCAGCGCCAATAAAAAATACAAAGTTTTCCTCATAATCCCCCCAAACAAGCAGTCAACTAATACAAAAGCTGACCTCTCACCATCCAAAAAATCCCCATTAGCTCTTCATCAAACTAATAGCCACTCTGAATACCAACAACAAACGCCCCAAAAACAACCACCCCAATAAACACTAAGCCTCCAAATCTTAACTACACGAACAGACCACTCCATTAAACCAAGAACAGAACAACACGCCTAATAATCAATATCTTTCTCAGTTCGCAAATGAAGAATCCAGCCAAGCAATGATGAAGATATCACAACAAAGAAACATAGCGCCCCCCCCCCACAAAGCCCCCAAAGCGAGATTCCCATGCAGCTTTCCTCCATCGCAAGACCGACAGGCCGATCCAAGCAAACCTAAGACTCGAAATTGCATTCGAGCTCAGTTCTACCCGATCCCCATGACGAAACGATGTCAGTTAGCCTAGATCCAAGCAGTCCAATAAATCCGCCCTACTACTAATAAGGGAAATTCATATGCCAGCTAAAACCCCCTCCGAAAGCAATGAAAAGTATTTGAAACAAGTCACATCAGAATGAATTTAACCGCCTGACCTGCAATCACCCCACAATATGGCTTCCCGTCCCTCATAAGACGAAACTTATATCTCTGTCTCTCACCATCAAAAATCATTTCGTCTATTTCATAGTCCCCTGTCGACAAGGAAATAAATTCGCCGAAAACTTCTACATCACGGCAGACATCTATCACTCGCGCCCTACTAACCGACCTCAAGAAGCTTTCCCGAACACTGTCGCCATCAAATTTTGATAAATATATCCACCCAAACCGGCTTGACATTGCATTTTGCAGTACCGGCCCGTCGGGCAAAAGAGCATCAACACGACCAGAAGGTGAACTCAACAAAAACTCAAACAGCTCCAACCAAAGATTAACTATCGTCTTAGCCCCATATCTTTCCGCACTTAGCCGCCCCGCCCGCCCCATTCTCTCGACCAACTCCCTGTTACCCAACAGCAAACAAACCTTCTCCACAAACTCATCTTCGGAATCTACAATATATCCATCAACACCATTAGTAACAATCTCTGATGGTCCATAATTAGTTTTCGTTGAAACAAGAGGAGTCCCATACCCCAAAGACTCAGCAAAACTTATCCCAAACCCCTCAGTAGCCGACATCCCCAAACTGACACTGGCACGCCGGAAAACGACGGAAACATCCGTCGCAAACCCCATCAACTTTACAACCTCCTGCAAACCCAGCTTTTCTATATGCTCTCTAATCGCCTCCTCCTGCTCTCCTGTCCCCCAAATCTCAAGTCGTGCAGCAGAGTTTAGCTCTACCACACGCGCGAATACACTAATAATTGCCTTGATCCGCTTTATCCCATGAAGCCGAGAAACAATGACTGCAAGATTTTCTTCACGCTTAACATCAGTTACGTCAGGTGAAATGGTGACTAGATTTCCAATTACAGAATATTTATCCGATGGAAACTGCTCTTGTAGATCACGCATCTGCCCTGACGTCAGAACGACCAAGCGATCACAACTTGGTATCCCACGGATAACGCCATCATACTTCGGCGCAACCTTACCTCCCACCACGTACGGCTTAAGCAAATGATTACTGTGCATCATCAGTATGCGGAACACCCCCTCTCTCTCTATCATGCAAATGCTATCGGCAGCCCCAATAGAATCGGCAACCAGGAAGCTGGGAAGACACTCCTCAGACAAGCACTTAAGCCAATAAGCATGAGCCGATGCCAGCGAATTGAATTTTAATGGACCAGTTCCAGGCATAGAAATCATAACCATAACAACGACGTTGCCGGGCTTGACGAACTCCTCTAAAAAAATAAGCCCAGCCTCGGTCATATATCTTACTACGCATAGACCTGTGGAATTAATATGATCAACACGCCTTTTAACCTTAACACGCAAATGCACCAGAGTGTCTAAATTAGCACTTGCATCTTTATCTGAAGCCAAACAAGAAGCCCTGTAGGAAAACCACTTATAAAAATTCAGAACCTGCAGTGTTTTGCAAACCCTACCTTGCATAACAAGCTGCTTGAATGTCTTATCTAGCTTCTCATCGTAATCCAATAGCGCAACGCGAGCGAGTAACCCTGATTTAGATAAGGCTGCCGTCCTCCCCAGAGACACCCGCGTCACTCCCCCGCCCTGTTCAGCTAATTGATATAAAATAGAAATTACTTGACTCACAGACTCAACCCTTATGACTTTTTTTGCTAAGCCCCCATCGAAAGTGCATAAGTACGATCGGAGCTGCTCGTAGAAATTATAGGCATGCCACTACATGATTAGTGGACTTACAGACGCACCGCCAAAATACAGGCGCCATATTATTGGCAGCGCAATCTATTGAACTTCTCTCTCTGCCCGCTGTCTCCTTCCTGCCCGCTGCCCACCCCTAAAAGATTTTAAAAGAGGAACTAGGTAAAAATAACATCAGGCATACCAATCATGGCCATTTGCCACATTCCAAGGCTTTCCTTATATATCTCCAGAAAGCCCTCCAGTGACAAGGCAAAAAGCAAAAACTCTCACAAAACCTCTAAATTTTCGCCGATTTTTATAGATTTTTCGTAAAAAATTATGAAAACATAACCCTCCACACCCCCACGCTCGCGAGCAGGGGCAGAGTCATCTACCAAGACAGCCCGACGTCAGCGCAGACGCAAAATGCCATCAGCCAGAGTCCATTTCCGGCTTCTTATAACTACCTCACTACCATAACTACCATAAGGACACTATATGCTTGACATAAATTTGACACATCGATAAAATTGTCGATTTGACGCTATCGGAACACCCTTATTTTTTGTTTTATGCTGAAAGCATTTTTGATTTAGAGCAATTTAACTCATGGAAGATAAGTTAATATCGAAGCTTGCAACCATTTCCGAGGATGCCGTTTTAGTCTCCCCAGTAAAGCTTTACGGTGCCGTCACAGTTAACGCGAAGGCTCAAATCGGAAAATATACTTATATTGGGCGCGACGGCTACATAGGCCGAGGTGTAACCATTGGCAATTACTGCTCAATTGCGCGCAATGCGGAAATAAGCCCAATCAATCATCCAACCCATTATTTGAGTTGTCATCCCTTTCAGTACAATACCAATCACTTTACTGAGCTTGAGGACTATTTAGTTCATCAGCGCGTAAAAGGGCCAATCTCAAATCCCGCGGTAATTGGTCATGATGTATGGATTGGAGCAGGTGCAATGATCTGCCAAGGTGTGACGGTTGGCACAGGAGCCGTAGTTGCCGGAGGAGCTGTCGTCACCAAAGATGTGCCACCATATGCCATCGTCGGTGGAGTTCCTGCTCAAATCATTCGCTATCGGTTTGATGAGGCGACTATCGATAGACTTTTGGCTAGTAAGTGGTGGGACCTTGAGCCCAAAGACATGCTTGATGTCAATTTTGAAGATGTTCATGAAGCGCTGGATAAAATCAGTGCTATTAAACTGCATATCAATCTTCGAAACCGCAGCGCTCTTGCACGCACGCTAACTAATAATGCTAGTGGTACCGCATCTGGTATTGTGTGGTTCACGACTCCAACAGCCTATGCCGACCTAGATGCTCTCGATCGATTTACATCGATCGAGATCGTTGCACATGAAGCAGGGCCGGACGACACCTCAGAATTGCTATCTCCCGGTACCTACCCGATTGAGAGCGCATCGTATGATGTCAAGCGCGGCAGGTACCGCCTCACATTTCTAGTAGAAGATAAACCCTACAAAGGAAAAATTTTCAAGAAAAAGTTCAAGTTCAAGCTTGGTACAGCCAGCCCTCAGCCAAACTAGTAAGCAAACCGACGAGTCATCAAACAGAGCGTCCCCAATGGGGACGTTCGATGCAGTCGAGTAGTTAGCTTGATAGGTGCTTGTGCTGCACATGGATTTATCCAAAGCTGGGAGCGGTGCCCATTCCCAACCGGGGATAAAGACTGAAGCTATTGGACAAGGTACTTGTCAGTTTCAGCTCGATAGCAAGGCCATGTGTAGGCCCATGTAACGCAACCGCAAATACGATAGGGATAGTTATGAGAACAGTAATCACCTTCGGCACTTTCGATGTGCTTCACATCGGTCACGTTAGGATCCTGCAGCGCGCCCGTGCTCAAGGTGACAGACTGATTGTCGGCGTTTCTTCTGACGCGTTGAATTTCTCAAAAAAACAACGCAACCCGGTTTATCCAGAAGCCGAGCGTCGCGATATTATCGCTTCCCTAGCCTGCGTAGATGAAGTATTCATCGAGGAGTCACTAGAACTTAAAGCTCAATATATCAAAGAGTTCGGTGCTCACGTTTTGGTCATGGGCAATGACTGGGAGGGCCGTTTTGACGAATATAAGTCTCTGTGCGAAGTTATTTATCTGCCTCGCACCGATGGTATTTCCACAACTCAATTGATAGCTGAGATCAAGAAGTATGGGTAACCTTCCCCGAATTGGGTTCGTGGGATGGAACCCTTTTCAGTTCCTTCATATTCAAAAGCTGGCAAGCACCTTCCCTGGGGCTTGCTTCGTTATTGAAAAGCGCAAAGACTTTATCTCTGAATTCAGCGATGATGTTCTGAAAAATCCAAAGACACCAATCATGGTGTGGGATCGCGCCAAAATGGCATCGCTTGACGGCGTCTTTGACATTATTGTCTGTCAAACTCCGTTTTCTCGTATTGAAGCTATTGAGAAATCAAAGATTGCGATGATTCAGTACGGATATGCGAAGGAGCCACACAACTACGGCCCATGGCGTGCCTTCGCAGATGTTTGCTTGACCTATGGGCCCTACGCGTCTGAACGAATCGATTACTTTAGCCCTACCACCTCCGTTGGTAATCCTCGATACGACGATTGGCATATTGATAGCTTTCATCAGTCTGCCAAGTTGAAGCATGCTGGCAAATTAAACCCCAGTCGAAAAACTGTTCTCTACCTACCGACATGGGGCGAACTATCTAGCGTAGATAAATACGTTGATGCCATTTATGATTTGGCTGAAAATTTTAACGTTTTGATGAAGATGCATCACAATACAGAGCTTCTTGAAAGTGAACGAAAGAGCAAAATGGACATGGGTGCCATTTGCCACTTCGGGGCAAATGATGACCTTCTAGAACTTCTTTCGATTTCCGACATTGTAATCTCGGATTACAGCGGCGCCATTTTTGACGCAATCTACTGCAAAAAACCCATAGTGTTGCTTGACGCCGATCTTGCTGAGCAGATGGGCGGAAAAAAGATCGATGAGTATAGTCTAGAATATTCCCGCCGCGAGGACCTGGGACTCACAGTCAAGTCACCTGAGGCGCTAAGGGCTGGTGTCGAAGAGATTGCGAAAAGTCCAGAAAAATACATTGAACAGTATGGAGCCCTTCGCGATACTTTGTTTACCGACACCAAAAACTCTTTAGGTTTGGCACATGATGCACTGATTAGATTATGGAAAGGTGAGTTCACGCCTAGCCAGCCTCAATCCTATGTACGCAAGGAACTAAAGGAATATTATAAAACCAAGCGACAATTGGCTATTGCCAAGAAAAATCAGGGCGAACAAAAATAATGCAATCTATCCAGCGACACCTCATTGTAAAAGCAATATTCCTGCTTTCCAAATTTGGCGCGCATCGTGCAAGTCTTGCTTGTACCGATAGGCTGTTGCGTTTGAATGTATCGCTAGGCCAATTAAGACAAGCCGTTCTTACAGCTATCACTCAAAACGATTATGATGCAGCGCTTCGCTTTTCGACCTATGCCATTGAAAGATACCCGTCTAATTCATTCGGTTATTTGGAAAAAGCTAAAATCTTAGCTGCACGCGGAGCAACTGAAGACGCTATAGAGACGCTTGAACAGGCCCCATCCTGCGGCCCGGTTCTTGACGCTATGTTGCAATATCGTATCGCCCCCCCAATTTCCAAGCCCAAAAAATCCAATACTATAAAGCCCAGGCCGCGGGTACCAACTGACGACTTGGAAAGTTCATTGCTCATGGCTGGCAATGACGCCTCTTGGCTTAATATAATTGCTGAACAAGCACACCAAGCAATAAAAAACAACCCAGAAAATATTACAAACTACAATATCCTCGCGCGCACTTACAGCCAGCTCAATCAACACGAAAAACTGATCGAAGCAATTAACTCCTTTCCCGAAAGCGTGTCCTCAAAACTTAACTATCGCCTGATGCTTGCGAGCGCTTATAACTCGAACCGTAATCAGTTGGCGGCTTTTGGCGTTTTGATTGCCGCACAAATTGAACATCCGTCGGAGCGTAAACTGCTAATGCGGATCAGTGATATGTTGCGGGATGATACTCAGGTAGCACGTGCGTATTCGTATTTGTGTGCCGCGCAAGCAGTATACCCTGCTTATGGCTCAGTAAGGCGTCTTTCCTTCGAAATTGACCATGCGCTATTTGATAATGCGCGTGATACGCTCTTGGGCATCCTAGAGTTCCCACGAGAAGTACTGATGAAGTTTATGCCGATGATAAATCGCGCAACTCCATTCTTTCCTGACTTGCGTGATGAAACACTAGCGGCACGAAACCAGGCGCGCGAGCTTATTGCTGCAGAAAAAGGCAGAAAAGGCATGAATCCGACCGAGCAGGTAAAGGTCGCCATAAAGTGCCGCTGGCTATTTGAGGCGCAGCAAATAATCAATCGGAACAAGTCGGGAAACGAACCTGTTTCCAGCGAAAACCAGGCGTGGCTAAATACTGTCCTTTATAATCTAGGGCATGCCCGCCCCTTGGTAGAGGCAGCGAGCGCTAATGAAACCTCTCCGCACTTGTATGGATTGAAAAACGGTTCAATCGTAGATATAGAAATCGAGAACATCGATCTTTCTAAAGTTGTAGAGGTCTTTATTCCGACTGTGTTCTTTGCTGCACCTACCGAGGAAAAGCCAAGCTACGCTACAGTCCGTGAATTCCTGTCTAACGTCTACAGCTATCTGATGGGGCGAAGTGACTTAATATTGGTTCCAAGGCATCAGTGGAATTGGAGGAATTGTGATCCACGAATTCCCGGAGCAAAGGTCGTCAGTTATCACACTAACGCTCCGCTGAACAGTAATCACCTGCATATTCAAGAAGTTCCACTGGCAGGCCGTTGTAGCATGGACCACCAGGGTTTTGCTGGCTACTCATCTCTAGCAACGATTCACGCACCAATTGAACTATTTAGTCTTGATTGCTCAGAGCAAGCGTTAGCAGATAATGAGCGAGAACTGCGCGAAACCTACGTGCACAACAACGTATCTAAGTACTCGCAAACTCTCGAACGAGTTACATTCGAGGACGATTACGTGTTTGTAGCGATGCAAATCCCCACAGATACCGTAGCAGCGCTCGCTAGTATCACCGGAGTCGAACTTGTCCGCACCGTTGCCGAACACTATTTCGGAAGCTCGACAAAAGTTCGAGTTAAACGCCACCCATACTGTAACAGCATGGAAGTTCAAAGAACGCTTGAATCGCTCTCTAGCAGCAACGCGATTGAATTGTCCGACGCCTCAGTTCATGACCTGATCGGAGGCGCAAAAGCTGTGTTCACGGTTAACTCCGGTGTTGGCCTGGAAGCTTTGCTACATGGTCGCCCAGTTGTTATTACGGGTGACTGCGACTACTCTTATGCTGTTTCAGCTTACCCACGTACTATTGGCGAGCTAAAAACCTGCCTTAGTGGTGACCTAAATTTCGATCGTCAGCGCACACGAAAACTTCTACACTACTACGTTAACAAATATTCTATTCCTGCAAGTGATACTGCGGGAATTCACGACTGGCTCGCCGATTGGCTAAACTAATACACCGACATATATCGTACAACAAACAATCCACCAAGACAATCATATATACTCGGCTTAAATATTAACCCGAGTATATATTCAAAATCTTATAATTTTGCTGGGTATCCAGATGATCAAAATCACCCCCACTATCGAATGCTCCAACACTGCTCCTTTTGTCCTATTCGGCGGCATTAACGTTCTAGAGTCTCTGGATCTAGCTCTGACCGCTTGTGCAGAATACGTTCGCGCCACCGAGAAGCTGGGCATCCCGTATGTGTTCAAAGCAAGCTTCGATAAGGCCAACCGTTCTTCCATTCACTCCTACCGTGGCCCAGGCATGGAAGAAGGCCTGCGCATCTTCGAGAAAGTGAAGGCTGAATTCGGCGTTCCAGTGATCACCGATGTCCATGAGATCTACCAGGCCGCACCGGTTGCCGAGGTGGTAGACGTGCTGCAGCTGCCTGCGTTCTTGGCACGCCAGACTGATCTGGTCATGGCTCTGGCCAAAACCGGTAAACCAGTAAACATCAAGAAACCGCAGTTCCTGAGCCCATCGCAAGTACAGAATATCGTGCACAAGTTCAAGGAGGCCGGTAACGATCAACTGATTCTCTGCGACCGTGGCACCTGCCTGGGTTATGACAACCTGGTGGTAGACATGCTCGGCTTCGGAGTGATGAAGCGTACCTGCGAAGACCTGCCAATCATCTTCGACGTGACCCACGCCCTGCAGCAGCGCGACCCTTCGGGCGCAGCATCCGGCGGCCGTCGAGAGCAAGTAGTGGAACTGGCCCGTGCCGGTATGGGTGTTGGCCTGGCAGGCCTGTTCCTAGAAGCACACCCGACCCCGGATCAAGCCAAATGCGACGGCCCAAGCGCCCTGCCACTGGACCAACTGGAACCCTTCCTGGCGCAAATCAAGGCCCTGGATGATTTGGTCAAATCGTTCCCAGTGTTGAACATCCGCTAAAAGCTATGCCTCTTTAAGACGCAAGGATTGTAAACATGGCAAGCCCAGAACAACGGGTCGCGATTGTCATTCCGGCCCGCTATGGCTCAACTCGTCTACCCGGCAAACCACTAGCCGACATTGCCGGGAAGCCCATGGTGCAGCACGTCTACGAGCGCGCCCTACAGGTCGGTAATGTCCAAGTAGTGGTCATTGCTACCGATGATGAGCGCGTTGCGCAAGCGGTACGAGAGTTTGGTGGCGAATGCGTCATGACCTCGCCAGATCACCCATCTGGTACCGACCGCTTGGCGGAGGTCATGACCCAGGTTGATGCAGATATCTACATCAACCTACAAGGTGATGAGCCGCTGGTGCGGCCGGCCGACATCGAAGCGCTCGCCAGCGGTATGCTGGACGATCCGAGCGTAAAGGTTGGTACCTTGTGCCATCCGATCGATACGCACGAAGCCAGCAACCCCAACACCGTGAAAGTGGTACTTGCCAATAACGGCAATGCATTGTATTTCAGCCGCTCGCCTATCCCCTACCCACGTGACGGCGAAGTCACCAACTATCTCAAGCACGTCGGTGTGTATGGCTACCGTCGCGAAGTGCTGGCCGATTACAGCAGCCTACCGCAACCCATGCTGGAGCATGCAGAGAAGCTTGAGCAATTGAGGCTGATGGCTGCAGGTTATTGTATTCGCGCCTACCTGGTAGAACCTACTGGCCCAGGCGTCGATACTCCGGAATGCCTAGAGCATGTTCGTGCGCTGATGAGCGGCCAACCTCCTGCTCCAAAACCGTCGCTCAATGACATCCGCCTGGTAATTACCGATGTGGATGGCGTACTTACCGATGGCGGTATTTATTACGATGCCACCGGTGAATGCATCAAGCGCTTCCACGTACGCGATGGCATGGGTATGCGTCTGCTGGAAGAAAGCGGTGTTCGCGTAGCGGTACTCTCGGGTCGTGACTCGGCGACCTTGCGCAAGCGCGTTGCAGACCTGGGCATTACCCTCTGTCAATTCGGTGTGAAGGACAAGCAGGCCGCCTGCAACCAGTTGATGGCCGAAGCAGGTGTCCGCGCTGCACAAACGGCATGCATAGGCGATGACTCCATCGATCTGCCGGCATTCACAGCTTGCGCCCTATCGTTTGCTGTGGCGGATGCACCTACGTATGTCAAGGCAGCGGCCACCCATACGCTGAATGCTAAAGGGGGTACTGGCGCATTCCGCGAAGTGGCAGATGCCATTCTGTTTGCGCAGGGCAAAGATGCCGTATTAGGCACAGCAGCTGGCTATGCGCAAGTAATGGCAAAGATGACGCAGTAAGCAGTAATCACCTCTCCCTCGCACAAATTCGTATGTATGGATCTGTGCGAGGTGGAGGTATTTTTAAGCCTCATGATTTGAGCAAGCATGAATTCTAATTCTAAAAACACCACAAAATTATAAATTCACCCAACCCATTAGTCACCAACCCTATTAAAAGTGAACGTTACCGTTCCCTCAGGAATTTCCCCCGACACCCCAGAAATCTTTAAGGCGAAGAGATTTTTCTTTGCATTATACCAAGAATTCTCAACATCAAAGACACCCGCACCAAAAAATGATTCAACAACATTAACAGTGTCAAATTCCTTTAAGATTTCTGGCTCCGCATATGACTTATCAACATCAAACCAAATTATTCCACTCTTGCTACTCACTGTATTTTTTAGCGAGGCGCGGAGAGAATCGATTATTGATTTCCTGTAACTGATTCGTCGAGATTCTATTTCCCTCAAAGCTTTTTCAATATCATTAAAATCAACACCTTCCATGTCCTCTGGGTCAAGCTCCCACCATCTTGATTCCAGCAAACGTGAAATAGTCGCTTCATCAAAGCGCAGCCTTATTTCCTTCGCAGGCACCCCTGCCACGATGGCATATGGTCTAACATCTTTTGTAACGACGGAGCTCGAACCTATTACTGCTCCATGACCAATTTTAACGCCTCCGCGTATAACAGACTTCGTACCTATCCAAACATCACTACCAATCTCTGTCATACGCCCAGCCTTTATAGGCGCTTTTACTTTTACAGTTTTATACCCAGGCTGCGAAGAGAAATGATTATTGTTATATTGGAATGAGTGAGACGAAAGCATAGTTAATGGATGAGATTTAGCTCCGATCTCAATATTTCTAGCTATAGAGCAATAGTTTCCAATAGAACTATGCTGAACATACGTCCCCGCCCCAATATATGTATATTTTCCAACTGTAGAGCTTTTATCAATTACCACTTTGCCATATAACCGCACAGGCGCTATCAGCGTGGCCTCCTCCGAGACTCTGGACTCGGAGCTGATCATATTTTTGCTGCCTCGCCTACTATTATTCAAACTCGCCTCCGAACAGCACAATCATGAAGCCTTGCGCAATTAAAATTTAATGCTCACAACCTTAATGAGTGTTACTTGCACTAACTATAGGCAGCATCACCTCGTTGGACAGCACCAAAGTCCACATTCAGAGAATAACGAAGTGACACTCACTAGCTCTATTAATACCACAAGACTGGGACATGTCGAAGTCCATACATAGCAGATATTTATTAGTGGTTAGTCGAATATTTCAACCACACCCACAACAACTCCTTCCTCGTTGGTAACAGCCAACGCACGAATCTTGTTATCGACCATATAGGCTTCCGCTTCCGACATCTGCGCATCTTCCTTGATGGTATGAGGGGTAGCGGTCATGAAGTGAGCAACAGTGGTATGGATCACGCCTTCGTTACTCAGCAAGGCACGGCGTAGGTCACCGTCTGTGACGATGCCGACCAGTTTGCCTTCATCCATAACAACGGTCAGACCGAGGCGGCTCTGAGTCATGACCAGCAGGCAATCATGGAAGCTGGTAGCTGGGCTCACAAACGGCGCTGGCGAATGCATGACATCACTGACACGGGTCAGCAGTTTACGACCCAGGCTGCCGCCGGGATGATAGCGAGCGAAGTCCATCGGCTTGAACTGGATCGCGTCAATCAGGGCAACCGCCAAGGCATCCCCCATGGCCATAGTGGCCAAGGTCGAAGTGGTCGGCGCCAGGTTGTTCGGGCAGACTTCGCGCTCGACAGAAATGTCCAGCCAAATATCAGCATGCTTAGCCAGGGTCGACTTGCCATTACCAGTCATCGCGATGATCTTGTTGCCGAAGGACTTCAGGCTCGGGATCAGCTTGATCAGTTCCTCAGTCTCGCCGCTGTAACTGATGAGAATCAGCACATCGATCGGCTTGAGCATGCCCAGGTCACCGTGGAAGGCTTCGGCTGGGTGCAGGAAGAAACTCGGGGTACCAGTGGAGGCGAAGGTGGCGACCATCTTCTGGCCGATCAGGCCGGATTTGCCCATGCCACAGACGACCGTGCGCCCCTTGCAGCCTAGGATGAGTTCGACGGCGCTCTGGAATTCGCCATTGATGCGCTCGGCCAGCTGGGTAACGGCTTGGGCTTGAGCGATGAGGGCTTCTTTGGCAATCGTGAGGTGATTCATGTTCGTCCTTGAAGACTGCAGATAGTTGAGAAACGGCGAATGTTAAAGATTTTGCAAATATAAGCAAAGCGCGATGATGGGGATTGAAGCGAAATATGACTAGTAGGTCACGGAGGAAGCTGGAACCGCAGCTGCTGAGCAGCTGATTGGAGGCTTACGTTGCGAATGGGAAGACGGTTTGCCATACATCAGTGGTATCAGGATCAGTCTATTCGCGGGGCACGCCCCAATGCCGGTCAGTTAAATGGAGCCTTGCAATCCTAGGCCTGCTTCACAACACCACGTGGCGGTTGGAAGCCTTAACCGATCGCCAGTGGGACAAGCTCATTCCCACAGGGTTCCCTGTCAGGCAGAAGTTATTTGCTCGCAGACTGGTGGTGCCAGGACCGACCTATTCGCGGCAGGGCAGTTCGGAGAGCTGGGTAGTCCCTCACAGGGCTCCCTGTCAGATAGAAAGCTCAGGGCCTGCCGTCAGCCGGCGGTTCTTCTCTGCTCCAGAGTGGCTGAATCAGCCCGCCGGACAGCGCAACTGACAAGCTGCGACGTTGCAAATCAATACGTTGTTGAAACTTTTCGTTGTGTGTCGCCGACGTATGACGCAGCATATTGTTACCAGAACAGTTACAAATCGGACGTACGGCGCTGCCTGATTGGATGTCATGAATGCCCCTTCTCCCTCGCCCGCGCAGCGCAAGACGCTCTACCGCTGGCAACGGGCCCCTCTCGAAAATCACCTGCGCGCACTGATGCCCCACTGGGGCGAGCTCCCGTTGGCGATCACCAGCCAGGACCTGGCGTCGAATGCGTCGTTCGTCAATTACGTGCGCCATCACCGCCTGCTCGACCCCTGCACGGGGCAGCCAGTGGAGTTGGTGGAAAAGTCGATCCGCAAGCTGGCCTTCATCAGCAGCCAGGAAGCCCGCTTCCACCGCGCCGAAGGCATGCTGGCGGGTAGCACGCACTTTCGCTACCCATCCTGCCTGGGCGTGATCGAAACGCCCTTCGAGAGCCTGATCTTCACCGAGTTCGTGCGTGGCAAGCCGCCGCGCATGCAGGCGATCGCGCATCAACTGGCCTTGGGTATCGCGGAACTGGAAAGCCGCAGCCATGAATACCTGGCAGCACAACCGCTAGGCAAGGCGCCACTGCTGTGGAGCATGGACTTCTTCCGGCCGTGGTTCCTGCTGCGCCCGCGCTTCAACTTCGCCCGTTGCCTGCCGGGGCTGCAACAGCTGGGGCAGGAGGATGCGCGTTTTGCCGGCCTGGCCGAGCGTTTCAGCGGCTTCGTGCCGCTGGTCCGTCACCTGGCCAGCCAGGCGCGGCGCAGCCCGCGCTGCATCAGCCACATGGACTATTTGCGCAAGAACCTGTTCATCGACAAGGGCCAGTTGCACCTGATCGACTGGAGCGAGGTGAAAATCGGGCGGGTGGGGTTCGATG
>NZ_JBCGFQ010000066.1:0-23916 GCF_040984075.1 Pseudomonas sp. I2 | reverse complement strand
TGGCGTCGCGATTGGGGCAACGGGCCGAACAAAAAACGGCGCTACGAATATCCCAACCAGGTGTCATTACCGAACTGGATAACTGATCCGCATCAGGGCTTATCCACAGGGCGAACCACGAGCCGCGTCCCACTAAAACACAATGGGACGCGGCTTCAATCATGTCGGCTCATTACTCAGCAACTTGCCGCATTGCTCGCTCGCCAAACGGCTGATGATCTTGATCGCCTGGTGAATACCCGCCGTGGTGCGGAAGCTCAGTTGTGGTGGGTGTTCACATTCCAGATGCTCGTCATGCTGCACCAGCGCCTCGCCGAGTAATTCGAGGGTCCAGATGTAGCTCTGGATGGAGGTTATGCGCTCGTGGTCAGTCATGGCGTACCTGCCTCAGGTTGCCCTGGCTGTGGATGGGGTAGAAACGGTGGGGTCGAGTCACCGGCGGGATTGGACGGTGGGGAACGGATGCGAGGATCCTGAATGGACTTACGATGGTCATGCATGAGGTCCTTTTCAGTTGAAGCACCACACCAATCGTCGCCAAACGATTAGGGTGGCAGCTGTACGCAGGTTGGCGAACCGAGGAAAAGGAACTCGGCAGACCCGAAGGGTCTCCCACGCACAGCCGCCATTACACGAAACTGCGGACACAAAAAAAGCGCCTGCAATCGTGATCTGGGCGCCTTTGCGCCTTTTCGTTCGGGTCGCCAAACCCGGTCGCGGAATTGGCCGCGACCAGGGCAATTTATCCCCGTGAGCCGGCCAGAGCAAGCATCATCCGAATACGAAGTCTCGCTCGTTTCTGTAAGAACTGTCGGTCGTGTCCCGGGAAGTGGTGTAACTGAACCTGCCGAAGGCGCCGCTTCCGACCTCAATCAGGACTGTGTACTATCGACGAAGGCCGATGCTGCCCGCCGCTCGCTCCGGAAGGAAAGGTGAAAGCGTCTCTGCTCCAGCCCCTATCGCATCTCTCTTGATAGTCGAGGTTTGGCAACGCGAGCACCAGAATGCCTCGACTCCAGGAGGAATGATGCTGTCAATCGAGAAAGCCAAACGGATGGCCAAGAGCCTGCGCGCCTCTCTAGACGCCCGCAGTCACGAAGTTTCCCATGCAGTTGCGCTTGAAATGGTAGCGCAGCAATTGGGATACAAGGATTGGAACACCGCCTCGGCGCTACTTCCCCACGAGGCTCCCCACCCCGCCATTACCTTCGACAAGGCCATACCGATACTGCGGATGTTCGACGAAACCAAGGCGAGGGAGTTCTACGTTGATTTTCTGGGTTTCAGTATCGAATTCGAGCATCGGTTCGAGGCTGACTTGCCCCTCTATCTTGGACTCAACCGAGGCGGTCTACAGATACACCTGTCTGAACATCATGGCGATGCGAGCCCTGGAGCGACGATATTCGTTCCGATGCAAAACATAGAGATGCTTCGTGACGAGTTACTGGCTAAGCGCTATGGCTATGGGCGGCCGGATATTGTTCAACAGGACTGGGGGCAGCTTTTGGAGGTGTACGATCCTTTTGGTAATCGTATTCGGTTCTGTCAAAGCTGATTACCAGGTCTAGGTGGGGTACGGACGCAGCAGCTAATCTTGAGATCTACCACCTGCGCTGCCCGAGGGATGTGCAATTTGCCTATGCCGATGATGTGCAACCGGGTGCCTAGAGGCAAGCGTCTGGCATCACGCATTGACAATGTTGTCCCTGAGCCCAGCCCCAAAGGGCGATCAGAGCGCTAGTCGCATTTTAATGGGCTGTTCAAGCTTCCCACACGGAAGCGAGCACGGCGGAAGGTCTTCTAGGCGGGTAAATCCAATCTTTTCGTAAAGTGATCTGGCGGGCTTATTTGATTCAAAGACACTGAGATCCACCGAGGTGAAGCCAATACCTCGGCAATGCTCAATCACGGCGGAAAGTAGAGCAGATCCATGGCCATTACGGCGATACTCTCGCTTCACTTGCATCCCTAGAACCCCAATGCTATCGCTACCGCCAGGTCGGCAGAAGCTTTCCGGGTAGGCCTCCGCCGAGCCCACTATTTGACCATCATGCTCTATCACGTATACAGGCCAAGATTTTTTTACAACTTGCATTAATGCTCGTTCTATTGCCTCTAGAGGGGGCGGGGTTGAGCGAGCTGAGTAACGGCCTTCGGCATTCACCTCACAAAAAAGTGAGTAAAATCCGTTGAGGTCATCTAGGGTAATTTGCCTAACTTCCATGTTCACCTCATCAATAGTCCTTAAAGTACCGGCTAGCTGACGGTAGCATTCATGCACCAAGTGTGGGGTAAACAGCTTAGCAATTTCGCTAGACTTCTGCGTCGGCATGCGGTTCGAAATCGAGCCGGGTAAACAGATGCAGGCCGACTTCATCGTGTTTCGCCGAGCCAAATCCCCGATGTCAGCCTTCGTGGCCACGCTGGGCTATAGCCGGATGACTTACGTCCATTTTGTGCCTGATGAGTCATTCGAGTCAGTGCACGACTCATTGCTGCTGGCCTTCGATTACTTCGGCGGTGTGCCTGACGAAATCCTGTTCGACAACATGAAAACCGCAGTCATCGAGCGCGATGCCTACGGCGATGGCCAGCATCGCTTTCACGCCGGGCTGCTGCAGATGGCCGACGACCTGGGCTTTCGCATACGTCTTTGCCGCCCTTACCGGGCCCGAACCAAGGGCAAGGTCGAGCGATTCAACCGCTACCTGCGCGAGAGCTTCTACAACCCGCTGAACAGCCGGGTCAGTTCTGCCGGCCTGTTGGTGGATTGCGGCACCGCCAACCGCCTGGTCGGCGAATGGCTGGCCGAGGAGGCCAATGTACGCACCCATGCCACGCTCAAGGAACGCCCGATCGACCGTTGGCGTCAGGAGCAAGAGCTGCTGACACCTTTGCCTCACGCCGTGCGTCAGACCTGGAGAGCCCTGCTGGGGAATGCGCCCCGTCCGATCCCGCATGAGTCGCTTCAGCATCCGCTATCCATCTATGAGGCGAGTCGGGAGGCCTGCGCATGAACCTCCAACATCAGGCCATCGTCGAGCGGTGCCAGGCACTCAAGCTCGAATGCACAGCCGAGCATTACCGATGCTGGCTCAACAAGCGGTGAAGGACGATCTGGGCTTCAGCGACTTTCTGGAGCAACTACTGCGTCATGAGCATGGCTTTCGCCAACAACGCAGTCGCGAGTTGCTGACGCGCATGGCGTGTTTTCCCGGGATCAAGACGCTGGAGGAATATGATTTCAGTTTCAGCCCGGGCGTTCCCAAGGCGCTGCTGCAGGAGCTGGCCGCTCTGGCATTTGTAGCCCGAACCGAGAACGTAGTGCTGATCGGCCCGTCCGGTGTCGGCAAGACTCATCTGGCCATTGCCTTGGGGTATCGGGCGGTGCAAAGCGGAATCAAGACACGCTTCATCACCGCAGCCGATCTGATGCTGCAGTTGGGAGCCGCACAGCGACAAGGGCGGCTCAAAGCCTATCTGAACCGCGCGATCCTTTCACCAAGACTGCTGGTGATCGACGAAATCGGCTACCTGCCTTTTGGCCGTGAAGAGGCCAATCTGTTTTTTCAGGTGGTAGCCCAGCGCTACGAAAAAGGCTCGATGATCCTGACGTCAAACCTGCCGTTCACCCAATGGGCCAATGCCTTCAGCGACGACACGACACTGACCGCCGCCATGCTGGACAGGCTGCTACACCACGCTCACATCCTGACCCTGACAGGTGAAAGTTACCGACTCAAGGACAAACGTAAATCGGGTGTGATCCGCCAGAACCATAAACCCGAGTGATCCGGGTGGGTCATTATTACTTCGGCAAATCGGGCATTAAGTGGGTCGGTTTTAAGTCGGCGTTGACACAGGTCGAGTTCATCGACGAAAACGTCGACCACCCGAACTGGATTTTCTTCGGTGATGTAATCTTCCAGGAACTCCGGCAGCAACATGACTTGCGTCCGAACCTCACTTTCAATGAATCGCTTCATGAGCGTTCCCACCACGATCTCGACGATCAGAAGATTAGTCAGTCGCAGGTGTTTTCACACAGCCTGGGCCAGAAACAGTCATTCAAAGGTGTATACGAGGGCAGGGACGATTCACAGGCAAACAGTGCACATTTCGCTGCTGGTAAGGGACGCGGCTTGCGCGACTGCATCGATTTCAATGTTGAGATTGAGTAGCTGGGTTACTACAGCACGTTCTTGGTGAAACACCATTTCACTGGGCGGGGCCAAGTCTCCGCCACACTGAACCGTCTTACCTGGCTGGCAGCTTGCACCAAGACCTTAAACCTGGGTACGGCGGTGAGGGTGCTGCCTGACAAGAAAATTAAGCGAGCGTAGCTCAGCGCTTGTAAAGTTTATGCGATGCCACTGGGAGCATGGCGCGGTTAAAAGTTGGAGCTGGCCGCTCCAACTTTTATTCAGGAAATATTATATATCAGTAAGCTGATTTACCATGCAAAGAACCAGCCATGCTTGATCTAAATTGAGCACCCCAATGACCATCTACATTTGTAATAATATAGAAAGAATCAAACGTATGACCCGGAATAGGTTTTCCAGCCTTGTCCAGGCGTGTAAATTTAAGCGCTACATGATACTTGTTTGCATTCCCCTTTCCGTCACTACCAGACTGAACAACATATCGGTAGTCCCAGCGGGTATTTTCCCATCCAATTTCTTTTGCAAGCTGTTGCAAGTTTTGGTCTTTTGCATAGGCCTCAGGTGTTTGCCAGACAGTGACTTGGTTACCAGACATGCGCACATGCGGGTAGTTGAGCGTCTTAGCCCAAGCCAATTCATCTTTGGCATTGAATGTTGTCAGGAAGTTATCCAACGCTTTGCATGGAACATCAAACTCCTGACTATAATTCCCCTTCGCATCCTTTGCACAACTATCTGGCAGGTCAGCGTGAGCGGTCGCTGCAAAGGCTTGGGAGGTGGCAATCCCTGCAACCAAAAACAAAGGTGCTTTAAATACAGATTTCATAATCATTCCTTATTATTTTACATTTACAGTCTGGCACCCTGCGACAAAACAGGATCCGTTTAATTTCGCTCGAAAAATCAAGCACTTCAAGTGTGAGCAATCTTATGATGACTCACAAATTCTCATTACAGACCAAATAGAGTTTCCGAACTAATTCTGCGAATTGGACCATCCGTGAGTAATTTTGACTGCTCTGGATCATGACCATAGAGGATAAAGGCCCCTTTAGACTTCAGCAGCTTAAACAAGTTAAAATTATCAAGCATTCCTTGAGCATCATTCACCACCATTGCATCGGGAAGCGTCATCTTTTCAAGAGAAGCCTTTAAGTAGCAAGCATCCGCGGTAATTACGACTTCTTTACCATCTACCTTGACTTTAAGTGACTGGTGCCCGGGCGTGTGTCCAAAGCTAGGAACTAGCACAACCGATCCATCACCGAAAAGATCATGTTCCCCATCAACCTCAAGACGGTCGTGACCTAAATCATAATGTCGAGGTGAATATATTTCTTTTTCGATATTTTCTTCATTCTTCGCGGCTTCCCACTCACGCTTTTGAATAACCAATTGTGCGTTAGGGATACAAGCATTTCCACCACAGTGATCGAAATGCAGATGAGAATTAATGATGAAATTTATCTTTAATGGGTCAACGCCAAAAGCTTCCAAACGTTTAGCTACATCCTCACCAGGCACAAAATTAACCGTAGTTAAATCAGCAAAAACGCCGAGTGATTTTTTTACCACATCTGGATCTTTCGACTGCAAAGGCAACTCAAGCCCTGTATCAAAAAGGACAGTACCCTTGGGATGCTCGATTAAATAGCACGGCACTGGAATTGCCAGATCCCCTGTTTCACCAGCCATAAAGAAACCATAAGGCATAGTGATCCAGCCACAGGTCATTGCATATAACTTAACTTCTTCCATAGCTATAGCCCTTTGAATAATAATGGTTAGGCTTTAATATTTCAGGCAATCATTAATTTCATTTCTATCCATTCTAGCACATCACACTTCTATCCATAACAGCCAAGCCTGAAAATTTGACCATTCAAATACCAATACAGCAAGCTCATTATGAAAACAAAACCAACTTCCCGTTACCAGGCCGCCCGATAGATCGCCTCGATATCTGCAGCTGTGAACTTTCGGGGATTGTTGCGCATCAACCTGTCAATATTGCTGGCCTCCTCGGCCATTGGTGCCAAAGCGTCCTCTGGAATGTTGAAAGCGCGAAGGCCGTTAGGAATGTCTACCGCAGCACACAGTTCAGCCATCGCATCGACACTCGCGTCTGCAGCCTGGCGATCGCTTAAACCGACGATATTCACGCCCATTGCCTGAGCGACGTCGCGAAGACGCTCCGCACAGGCAAGTTTGTTCCAGCGCATTACATAGGGCAGCAGCAAAGCGTTGCTAACGCCGTGTGCGATCTTGAAGCGTCCGCCCAGCGGGTAGGCCAGCGCATGTACTGCGCCCACGCCTGCGTTTCCAAAAGCCATGCCAGCCATCAGACTCGCCGTAGCCATGTCTTCCCGAGCAACAAGGTCATCGGGGTTGGCATACGCTTTAGGCAAAGCGCGAGCAATCACCTTGATGGCTCCAAGAGCAATGGCATCGGTGATCGGTGAGCGATTGATCGAAAGGTACGCTTCGATCGCATGCACAAGCGCATCGACACCGCTGGCAGCGGTTACGTTACGTGGGCAAGTGCGCGTCATGACTGGACTCACGAGAGCAACGTCAGGCAGCAGGTAGTTGCTCACAATGCCTTTCTTGAGCTGCGCCTTTTTGTCGGAGAAGATCGCCACGTTAGTGACTTCCGAACCCGTGCCTGCCGTAGTAGGAATCGCGATCAGCGCAGGCCCCTTGCGGCTTACTTGATCGACGCCGAACAGCTCGTCCAACGTGCCATCGTGTCCCGCGAAGGCCGAGACACCTTTAGCGATGTCGATAGCGCTACCGCCCCCCAGCCCAATGAGCCCATCATGACCACCCTCGCGAAATGCACGGGTACAATCTTCGACCAAACTGATTTCAGGCTCTGGTTGAGCTTGGTCATAGAGGCCATAGCGGCGGCCCCCCATGTGGGCCAAGGCGAGGTCAACTGTACCCGACTTGAGTAGGATCGCATCGGTCACGATTAATGGATTATTAACCTTCAGCCGGGTCAGCTCAGCGTCCAGCTGTTCAACCGCGCTGGAGCCGGTCAGGAGTTTATTGGCGATTAGAAAGGCAGAAACACTCATCGGCTCATCCTCATTTTTTATTGAGATGAACCACGAGAGAACAAAACATGTGCCAATTTCTTGAAAGGCCCGTGCTTGAAGGGTTTCGCCCCGTTCTTGCTAACCTCCGACACGACCGTGTGATCACAGTTTCAATCACAAAAGCGACTACCGATTAGAAACCTAATCAGATCTTTCCCAGCGTTTCATCTTCTGGACGATGGTTGCTTGGCTCACACCCAGCGCTTTGGCTGCTAGGCGCGTGGTCTTGTGGACGCGCATTGCTGAAAGGATCGCGCTCCGCTCTGCGTTTTCTAGGACCTTGCGCAGCGGCAGACGATTTTGATTTAAGCGATCATCGTGCAGGTTAAGGATCTCCTCGGGGAGATCCAACGCCTCAATCGTGTCACTTTCGCAGATAACTACCAAACGCTCGACCAGGTTGATCAATTCGCGAATATTTCCAGGCCATGCATAATCACAGAGCAGGTCTAGGGTCTCTAGCCCCCAAGACATGTTGCGCTCATAGCGCTCGTTGAACTGCCTTAGGTAATGCTCCAACAGCGTAGAGATCTCTCCGGCGCGCTCGCGAAGCGCGGGAATGCGGATGGGCACCACGTTCAGTCGATAGTACAAGTCAGCACGGAACAACCCCTGCTCTACTCTCTGTCGCAAGTCATGGTGGGTGGCGCTTATGATTCGGATATCTACTTCGCGCAGTTCAAGCCCACCCACGGGTATGAACCGCTTCTCCTCAATGACCTTCAGAAGCTTGACCTGAAGCGACAAAGGAAGGTCGCCAATTTCGTCAAGGAACAACGTTCCATGATTCGCCAGTTCTAGGAGCCCTCGCTTACCTTTGGCAGCTGCGCCAGTAAACGCCCCAGGCGCGTAGCCAAACAACTCCGCCTCGATCAGGTTTTCCGGCATTGCTCCACAGTTGAGCGGAATGAAAGGTTCCTTAGCCCGAGCGCTAGAATTGTGAATGTACTGAGCGACGAGACTTTTGCCGACCCCCGTCTCCCCTAACAGCAGCACCTTCACGTCACTGCCTGCTACGCGTCGTGCCTGTGCGAAAAGTGGGCCTGATTGCGCCTGGTCAAAGACCAGCGAAGACTGAGCCAGTTTTTCATATTCGCCAGCATGCAACTGCGCTGTGCTCTGACGCAGCTTCTTGAGCCCAGCGAGCTCATCCCGCTCATGCTTCATACGCAGAAGCTCGGTCATGTCACGTACGGCGCTGACGACGTAGCTGATACGGCGATTCTCGAAAATAGGGGTTGCACTCACCAGCAGCTTCTTACCGTTACTGAGGCTCTGCATGACAGAAACCGGAGCGCCTTGCTGGAGTACGCGCAAAGATGCGGATTGAGAAACGACACCGTCGCGTACCAGGTCGTGCATGCTGCGTCCAATGAGCTGTTCGCTCTGCAGTCCAGTCAGACGCTCGTACGCGCTGTTTACCTTAACTGTAATCCCTACCCCATCCGTGATGTACACGCCGTCGTGCAGTGCGTTCAGAATCGTATCGAATGTTTGACCAGTGAAGTTCAAAACAACGCTCCGAGCTAGTAAAGCGTTAGTGTAACCTTGCCGTCCCTGATTTCTTAGACCCCTCCACACCTAAAGGGCGGCGTGATATGCCCTCGGAACCGTCCGCTTCTGGTCCAGGCTGTGTGAAAACATCTGCGGTTGTCTAACCTTCTGTTCGTCGAGATCGTGGCGCGGATTCCGTGCCCGGTCAGCCGGCCCTTGTCCCCCATGCGCTGCAAGGCAGAGTTAACGGTGCCATCGCTTATAGGCTTGCGTGGGTCATTGCGACCCGCGATAAGCGTGCGGTAGCCGTCGGTCAGCTTGTGTACGCGCTTCGCCTCTTCCACGGCCTGCCGCGACAGCGGGACCAGGTACGGTGGAATCTCCCCCGCTTTGCGTCCTTACCCTCTTCTGCAACTGCTTCACCACCCCGGCCGGCACCGACCACAGGGCATCATCGAAGTCGAACTGGTCAATCGTTGCGCTGCGTAGCTCGATCGTGCGCACGCCGGTCAGCAGCAACAGTCGGATGGCGCTGCGCACGTACCCGGCCATCTTGTAGCCACGCAGCACCAGCAGGCATTCCCGCAACTCGTCGCGCCGCAGGAACGGGTTGTGCTGCTCTGGTGGCTCAGGAACTGCAACGATGTCCAGGTCGGCAGCCGGGTTGACGTCCAACAAGCCTTCGGCCATGCCGTACCGGAAAATCTCGTTGAGCCAGAAGCGGCACTTGCGTGCCGAGTTCAAGGCCCCGCGCCGCTCGACCCGGCGCATGGCCTCCAGTACATTGGCACGCTTGATCTGCGCAATGGGTATTCGGCCCAGCTCTAGCAGCAAGTCCGTGTCCAGATAGAAGCGGGCCTGCATCGCTGCGCCCTTCCTGGCCGCCGACCAGCGCGGCAGCTTGAAAGCGTGCCAGCGGTTGGCCACCGCCTCGAAGGTGTTCTCCTGGTGCACGGCGGCCTCGGCCTTGGCTCGGCGGCGCTCGTCGCGTGGGCCTATGCCCTTGACCACCAGCGAGCGGGCCTCGTCGCGGCGCTCCCGTGCATCACGCAGGCCGATGGCTGGATAGGTGCCCATCGATATCCGCGCCTGCTTACCGTGCCACGTAAACCGGTAGTGCCAGGACTTCGTGCCGTTGGGCGCGATGTACAGGAACAGCCCGTCGCTGTCCTTGAGGGTGTAGGCCTTGTCCTGGGGCTTACGCTGTGTCTGTGAGGGGCATTTAGTACATCACCTGTGCACTCGAATCTACGATGTGCTGCGCAATGTACTAAAAGTTTCCGGAATGTGCTGGAAGGACTCGGAACCTACCGGAAAAACAAAACCGCCACAGAGGGCGGTTTCATTGGGGTTTCCGGTAGTTACTGGGCCTTACCGGAGAATGTCATGGTGCCGGAGACAGGAATCGAACCTGCGACCTTCGCGTTACGAGTGCGCTGCTCTACCGACTGAGCTACACCGGCGTGAGCGCAACGCTACCACTGCCGTGACAGATACGCAAACCCCTGTTTCGCCTCGGTTATTCCCCACCCCCAGCCCCAACCTCAAGACGCCTTGCAACCATTCGGCGCGAGGTCTTCCTCCACCGTCGTGGTACAGCTCCACCCCGTCGCGGAGCGGGTCAGCGTGAGCGTCTTGCCGAGCACCGTGGCAGGCGCATCGGCGAGGGTGCAGACGATGCTGGCACTACCATCGGCAGCCGTCCCGCTGGCAGTGATGGCACAGTGCGCTGTGCTCGCCTGGCCCCCCAGCGCAGCGACATCCGCCACATCCTTGCCCTCGTTCAAGCGCAGGTCCATGGCGGTCTTGAGCGCGGAGATTTCCAGCAACCCAGCTGCCGCCTTGGTCCGCGCCTGGTGGTTGGTGTACATGGGGACGGCGATGGTCGCCAGGATGCCGATGATCGCCACGACGATCATCAGTTCGATCAGGGTAATGCCTCGTTGCCCTTTCATGAGCGTGTTTCCTTGTTGATACGGCTATGCCTTGGTTCCTGTCTCGGACACCAGGCCGACAGGCGCGCAGTAGAGCCGAACGGACACCTTTTGTCACCCCTGCCCGCCTGGACGTCCTGTTCGCTGAACTACTCTAGTGACCATCAGAGCAACCCGCCTGGTCATGGGCACGGCAAGCTGTTACGGGGCTTGTCGCGACAGCAGCAAGGACTTTCGCATGAGCCATTCGACACGCCTCTATGCCTGGGAAGGCACCGACCCCAGCGGCCAGCGCATCAGTGGGCAAACCCAGGGGCGTAGCCCGGCGTACGTGCGCGCCGGGTTGCAGCGCCAGGGCATCCAGGTCGCCAGCCTGCGGCCGGCCAGCCGCCTGGGATGGCGCAGGCCCCGTGGCCGGGACAAGGCCGACCCGGCGGGTTTCAGCCGGCAGTTGGCGACGCTGCTCAAGGCCGGGGTACCGCTGTTGCAGGCATTCGAGGTGATGGGGCGCAGCGGTGGGGACGAGAGCCTGGCCAGGCTGCTGGCGCGGTTGCAGCAGGATGTCGCCGGAGGCCTGAGCCTGGCCGATGCGCTGCAGCGCCATCCGCGTTGGTTCGATCGGCTGTACTGCAACCTGGTGCGGGTGGGCGAGCAGTCCGGCACGCTCGATGGCCAGCTCGAACAGCTGGCCACCCTGCTGGAACAGCGCCAGGCCCTGCGGCGGCGGGTGCGCAAGGCGATGCTCTACCCGCTTCTGCTGTTGCTGACCGGGCTGGGCGTGTCGGCGCTTCTGCTACTGGAGGTGGTGCCGCGCTTTCAGGCGCTGTTCGCCAGCTTCGACAGGGCGCTGCCGCCGCTCACCCAGTGGGTCATCGACTTGTCCACAGGGCTGGGGCGCCATGCGCCGTGGCTGCTGGTCACCAGCATCATGCTGGGCGCGGGCTTGGTGCAGCTGTATCGACGTCATGAATACGCACGCCTGTGGATATCCCGGCAGGTACTGCGCCTGCCGGTGCTCGGCGGGCTGCTGGGCCGGGCGGCGCTGGCGCGTTTTGCACGTAGCCTGTCCACGGCCTATGCCGCTGGGGTTCCGCTGCTCGATGCGCTGGGCACGGTGGCGGCGGTGAGTGGCTCGGGAGTGCATGAACAGGCGATCCTGCGCTTGCGCCAGGGCATGGCCAACGGCCAGGGGCTGCACCAGGCGATGGCGCTGGAACCGCTGTTTCCACCATTGCTGGTACAGCTCACGGCCATCGGTGAATCCAGTGGCACCCTCGACCAGATGCTGGGCAAGGCCGCCAGCCACTACGAGGAACAGGTCAGCCAGGCGCTCGACCAGCTGACAGGCCTGCTGGAGCCTGCCATCGTGCTGATTCTCGGCGTGGTGGTGGGTGGTTTGGTGGTGGCCATGTACTTGCCGATCTTCCAGTTGGGTAGCTTGATCTGACATGAACCTGTGGACTGTTCTGGCCGGCGAGCCGGCTCTTTTCGTGACGTTGGCGGGGCTGCTGGGCCTGTTGGCCGGCAGTTTTCTCAATGTCGTGGCGCACCGCCTGCCGGTCATGCTCGAGCGCCAGTGGCAACGGGAGGCGCAGGAGGCGCTTGGCCTGCCGACGGTGGCGCACGAGCGCTTCGACCTGTGCCTGCCTGCCTCGCATTGCCCCCATTGCGGCCATCGCCTGCGCGCGTGGGAGAACGTTCCGCTGCTGAGCTACCTGGCGCTACGGGGGCGCTGCTCTGCGTGCAAGGCCTCCATCAGCCCGCGCTACCCGCTGGTGGAGTTGGGCTGCGCGGCGTTTTCCGTGGCTGTCGCCTGGCATTCGGGGCCGACCCTCGAACTGCTTTTCGCCCTGCTGCTGACCTGGGGGCTGCTGGCCCTGAGCCTGATCGACAGCGAACATCAGCTACTTCCGGACGTGCTGGTGCTGCCGCTACTCTGGCTGGGCCTGGTCGGCAATGCCCTGGGGTTGTTCGTACCGCTGCACGACGCGCTCTGGGGAGCGATCTTCGGCTACCTGAGCCTGTGGCTGGTGTATTGGCTGTTCAAGCTGGTGACCGGCAAGGAGGGGCTGGGCTATGGCGACTTCAAGCTGCTGGCGATGATCGGCGCCTGGGGGGGCTGGCAGGTGCTGCCGTTGACGCTGCTGTTGTCTTCGGTGCTAGGCGCGCTGATCGGGCTGTGCCTGCTGCGCCTGCGCAAGGCGTCGATGGGCTCGGCCATGCCCTTTGGCCCCTATCTGGCCATTGCGGGCTGGATCGCCGTGCTCTGGGGTGATGAAATATACACCTCCTACATGCAACTGCTTGGAATCTGATGACCACCGCGGCTTTTACCCCTTGGATTCTTGGCCTGACCGGCGGCATCGGCAGTGGCAAGAGCGCTGCGGCGCAGCGCTTCGTCGAGTTGGGCGTGCACCTGGTCGATGCCGACCAGGCGGCGCGCTGGGTCGTCGAGCCTGGCCGCCCTGCCCTGGCCAGCATCGTCGAGCGCTTCGGTGCTGGCGTGCTGCTGGATGACGGCCAGCTCGACCGTGCGGCCTTGCGCCAGCTGATCTTCGCCGACCCGACCCAGCGCCGCTGGCTGGAGGAGCTGCTGCATCCGCTGATCGGCCAGGAGATCTTCAGCTACCTGGCCAAGGCCGAATCGCCCTATGCGGTGTACGTCTCGCCGTTGCTGATCGAGTCTGGGCAGCACCAGAAGACCCAGCGGGTGCTGGTGATCGATGCCCCGCCTGCGCTGCAGGTACAGCGCACCCTGCTGCGCGACAACACCAGCCCCGAGCAGGTGCAGGCCATCCTCCAGGCCCAGCTGGAGCGCGAAGCGCGGTTGCGTCATGCCGATGACGTGGTGGTCAATGACCGCGACCTGGGCTGGCTGCACGAGCAGGTCGATCGCCTGCATCATTTTTACCTGACTTTACGAGGAGGCCAGCCATGAGCCAGCCATTGACCGTTGACTGCCCGACCTGTGGTGCACCTGTGGAATGGAGCGAGAAAAGCCCGTTCCGGCCGTTCTGCTCCGATCGTTGCAAGCTGATCGACCTGGGCGCCTGGGCGGCGGAGGAGCACAAGATTCCTGGCTCGAGCGAGGCCGAGGATGAGCTGTACTCCGGGGATCTGGAGCCACGGCACTGAGTCTGCTTGTGGGGCCTGGGAGATTGCTGGGGCTGCAACGCAGCCCCAAGACGCCCCTACTTAGAAGCAGAAGTGCCTCAGCGTTCATCATCCTTCCAGGGCGCCTGTAAGTAGCGGGTACGGTTGAAGGTCTCCAGCCATTCGGGGCAGAACACCACCAGGGCGCTGATCACCGTGCCGTTGATGAAGGCCTCGGGGAAGATGATCAACCACAGGTAGCCGACGAAGTCCTCCAACCATTCCGGCATGGCGAAGCGCCCATCCAGCCACAACAGGCCAAGCCCGGCCAACAGGCAGAGCAAGGCAGCCAGCGCTGCGGCGAAAAACCCTGAACAGAAGATATAGACGAACAGGTTGCGCGGCTGCGCCCGCTCGACCAGGATCGCACACACCTCGGTGACCAGCACCGGCAACCCGATCAGCAACAGGCCGTTGATGCCCAGGGCCGCCAGGTCCTGGCGCCCGAGCAGGAGCAGGCCGAGTTGGGCGAGGAAACCGCCGAGGATCGCCAGCGGCCAGTCCAGCAGCAGGGTCACGGCGGTCATGCCGATGAAGTGGTACGACACGCCGGTATCGAAATCGCGCCGCACCAACCACAGGGCGAACAGGCCGAACACCGTGCCGAACAACAGGTGCTGGCGGCGGCTGTCGCTGAACAGCTCGACCCAGCGGGTACGGCTCGCCGCCCAGATCAATAGCGGTACATAGGCCAGCCAGCCCAGGGTCAGGCTGGTGGTGGACAGGACCTGTGCGCTGATCACCTCGAACTCGCTCCCGTGTCGAACAATCACGAGTCTACACCCATTCAACTCGGCCCCCGACCGAATCCTGCGCACAAACAGCATCTTACCGTCATGGATTAGCGGCTAAGCTTGTTCCCATGGATGACTCAGACTACCTGCGCCTGCTCACCATCCAGGCCGAACAAGCCAATGCCTTTCTCTCCAATGCACGCAAGTGGGAGCGTGAGCGTTGGGTGTGCCAGCGCCTGCTGCAAGGGCTGAACATCCCTTATCGCAGCGAAGACTTCATGCCGGCCGGCCAGGAACCGCCGGACGTGCTGTTTCGCGATGCTGCCTTCGAGGTGTTCTTCGTCCTCGACGAGGGGCGTCGGCTCAACGACGAGTGGCGTGAGGAGCTGCAGCGCAGGCGCAGTGCGTTCTCCCTGAGCCAGCTGGTGCGCCGCGAAGCACGGCCACGACGGATCAGTGCCCAGGAGCTGCTCGCGCGCCTGGCGCCAACGCTGCGCAAGAAGGCGCACAACTACCGGGAGCGTGGGCTCGACCTGGGCGAGTTGGACATCATCGCCTTCGCCAGCCTCAAGCGCGAAGTGCTGGACCTCAACAGCCACTTCCCACCCCCCACCGAATACCTGCGCCAGGGCTGGCGCTCGCTGTCGCTGGTCGGGCCGACCTTCGCCCGGGTGCTGTTCGCCCACCCTGACGCGCCGGATTTTTTACGCGGCAACCTGGGGCGCAGCATCGTCTTCGATGTAGGTATCAGTCTTTGACCCAGTGCCGAGAGTCTTTGCGATGGCGTACACTCGGCGCCGGAGATAGAAAGCATTATCATTTGTTTCAAGCGCTTGCGTGATCGTTGTAGCGTTCATGCAATCACAAACGTCTATCTGACGAGGCCCACCATGACCAGCCGCCTGAATCCAGAAGATCAGCGTCGTGTCGATGAATACCTGCGAGCCCCCCAGCACCAGGTCGAGCGCAAGCCTTTCCGGCCCTTGCTGCTCCTTGCGCTGGTGGTGATCGTGACCATCGGTCTGGGCCTGCTTAGCCGCCTGTTGAGTGGACTGGTGCTATGAGCTGCCTCGCGCTCGCCCTCCCCTCCTGCAGTGTGCGGCCGGCCCCCGGGGCCAAGGATTCCGTAAAACTTGTGAGATATCCCCATGACTCATCGCATCGTGATTGTCGGCGGCGGCGCCGGCGGCCTGGAACTGGCGACCCGCCTGGGTAAAAGCCTGGGCAAGCGCAAGAAGGCCGAGATCACCCTGGTCGACGCCAACCTGACGCACATCTGGAAGCCGCTGCTGCACGAGGTGGCCGCAGGTTCGCTCAACTCCTCGGAAGACGAACTGAACTACGTGGCCCAGGCCAAGTGGAACCACTTCAACTTCCAGCTGGGGCGCATGAGCGGGCTGGACCGGGAGAACAAGCAGATCCAGCTGGCCGCGACCCTCGACGAAGAGGGCCGCGAACTGCTGCCTGCGCGGACCCTGGGCTACGACACCCTGGTCATTTCCGTGGGCAGCAACACCAACGACTTCGGCACCCTTGGCGCAGCCCAGCACTGCCTGTTCCTCGACACCCGCAAGCAGGCCGAGCGCTTCCACCAGCAGTTGCTCAACCACTACCTGCGCGCCCATGCGGGCGATACGGCCAGCGAGAAGATCAGCGTGGCGATCGTCGGCGCCGGCGCCACCGGCGTGGAGCTGGCCGCCGAGCTGCACCATGCCGCCCATGAGCTGGCCGCCTATGGCCTGGACCGCATCCAGCCCAAGGACATGCACATCACCGTGATCGAGGCCGGGCCACGGGTATTGCCGGCCCTGCCCGAGCGCATCAGCGTGCCGGTGCACAAGACCCTGGAGAAGCTGGGAGTGACGGTGATGACCAATGCAGCCGTCAGCGAAGTGACCGAGGATGGCCTGAAGACCGCCAGCGGCGAGGTCATCCAGGCCAGCCTCAAGGTCTGGGCGGCGGGTATCCGCGCACCGGGCTTCCTCAAGGATATCGATGGGCTGGAGACCAACCGTATCAACCAGTTGGTGGTGCGCCCGACCCTGCAGACCACCCGCGACGACGACATCTTCGCCTTCGGCGATTGCGCCGCCTGCCCGCAACCGGGCAGCGACCGCAACGTGCCGCCACGGGCCCAGGCCGCGCACCAGCAGGCCTCGATGCTGGCCAAGAGCCTCAAGGCGCGCCTGGAAGGCAAGCCGCTGCCGAGCTATGAATACCGTGACTACGGCTCGCTGGTGTCGCTGTCGCGCTTCTCGGCGGTGGGCAACCTGATGGGCAACCTCACCGGCAGCGTGATGCTGGAGGGGTGGCTGGCGCGGATGTTCTATGTGTCGCTGTACCGGATGCACCAGATGGCGCTGTATGGGACCTTCCGCACATTGATGCTGATGCTGGGCAGCAAGATCGGGCGTGGGACCGAACCGCGCTTGAAGCTGCACTGATCCATATGGAATTGAAACTGAAGGGCCGCGATGCGGCCCTTTTTGTCGCTGGGACGCGACTGGACAGGTTCTGGGGCTGCTGCGCAGCCCATCGCCGGTACCGTTGCCCTCGAGAGCGGCGCTGTAGCCTGTGGGGAAGCGGCACGAAGCAATTTGCCAAGTGCCGAATGCTCTCTGTGCAACAAGCTGCACGAGAAAAATTCGACAGACAAAAGAAAAAGGGCATCTCATGCGAGATGCCCTTTTTACATGGTGGGTCGTGAAGGACTCGAACCTTCGACCAATTGGTTAAAAGCCAACTGCTCTACCAACTGAGCTAACGACCCGGAAAATGGTCGGGGTGAGGGGATTCGAACTCCTGACATCCTGCTCCCAAAGCAGGCGCGCTACCGGACTGCGCTACACCCCGAATTTGGCTCCGCGACCTGGACTCGAACCAGGGACCCAATGATTAACAGTCATTTGCTCTACCGACTGAGCTATCGCGGAACTACAACTTCGTACTACTTCGAAGGCTGTTCAGCTTCGAACTCTTCGACATTCGCGTTTGCGTTCATGTCTCCGAGGCGCGCTATTCTACATCCTCCGAATCGCTTGTCAACCCCCAATTTGCTTTCAACTTACTGATTTGCAAATTGTTTTCAGATCGCCTCTACCGCCGGTGATCTGTGTAGTGCCTGACAGCGGGGCGCATATTAAGCGCACCCGAAGCAAAATGCAAAGAAAATTTTCAACACTCTCAAAGAGTTATTCAGAATCCAACGTTACGGCCGCTGGAAGCCTGTGGAGCAATGCCGGTCGGTCAAGGCTTTCAGCGGCCATTTGGGGCTGCAAGGCAGCCCCAAATGGCTTGTAGGCGTTCAAAAAAAGCCCCGCGAATGCGGGGCTCGTCGGGAGCAAGGCTCAGGCAAAGACGATCTCGTCGCCCTCGACTTTGGCCGTGATCGCCGCGCCAGGCAGGAACTGCCCGCCGAGGATCAACTGCGCCAGCGGGTTCTCGATCCAGCGCTGTATCGCACGCTTGAGCGGCCGTGCACCATACACCGGGTCGTAGCCGACAGCGATCAGCTTGTCCAGCGCCTCCGGGCTCAGGGTCAGCGACAGCTCGCGCTCGGCCAGGCGGCTGCGCAGGCGGCCAAGCTGGATCTCGGTGATACCGGCGATCTGCTCGCGGCCCAGCGGCTCGAACACCACCACTTCGTCGATCCGGTTGATGAACTCCGGACGGAAGTGCGAACTCACCGCATCCATCACCGCTGCACGCTGCGCTTCGCGGTCACCCGCCAGTTCCTGGATCTGCGCCGAGCCCAGGTTGGAGGTCATCACGATCACGGTGTTGCGAAAATCCACGGTGCGCCCATGGCTGTCGGTCAGGCGGCCATCCTCGAGCACCTGCAACAGCACGTTGAACACGTCCGGGTGGGCCTTCTCCACTTCGTCGAGCAGCACCACCGAGTAAGGCTTACGCCGCACGGCCTCGGTCAGGTAGCCACCCTCCTCGTAGCCCACGTATCCGGGTGGGGCGCCGATCAGGCGAGCGACGGAGTGTTTCTCCATGAACTCGGACATGTCGATACGCACCATCGCCTCTTCGGTGTCGAACAGGAACTCGGCCAGCGCCTTGCACAGCTCGGTCTTGCCCACGCCGGTCGGGCCAAGGAACAGGAACGAGCCGCTCGGCCGGTTGGGGTCGGCAAGGCCGGCGCGGGAACGGCGCACGGCGTTAGCCACGGCGGTCACCGCCTCGTCCTGACCGATGACACGCTGGTGCAGCAGCGCTTCCATCTTCAGCAGCTTCTCGCGCTCGCCTTCGAGCATCTTGGCCACCGGGATGCCGGTCCACTTGGACACCACTTCGGCGATCTCTTCCTCGGTGACCTTGTTGCGCAGCAGCTGGTTCTCGGTCTTGCCGTGCTGGTCGACCATCTGCAGGCTGCGCTCAAGGTCCGGGATCACCCCGTACTGCAGCTCGGCCATGCGGCTGAGGTCGCCCTTGCGGCGGGCCGCTTCCAGTTCCTGGCGGGCTTGCTCGATCTTCTGCTGGATCTGCGCCGAGCCCTGCACTTCCGCTTTTTCGGACGCCCAGATCTCTTCGAGGTCAGAGTACTCACGCTCCAGCCGCTCGATTTCCTCGGTCAGTTTCTCCAGGCGCTTCTTGGCGGCCTCGTCTTCTTCCTTCTTCAGTGCCTGGGATTCGACCTTCAACTGGATCAGGCGACGGTCGAGGCGGTCGAGCACTTCCGGCTTGGAGTCGATCTCCATGCGGATGCGGCTGGCCGCTTCGTCGATCAGGTCGATGGCCTTGTCTGGCAACTGGCGGTCTGTGATGTAGCGGTGGCTGAGCTTGGCCGCGGCGATGATCGCGCCGTCGGTGATGGCCACCTTGTGGTGCACCTCGTAGCGCTCCTTCAGGCCACGCAGGATGGCGATGGTGTCTTCCTCGCTCGGCTCTTCCACCAGCACCTTCTGGAAGCGCCGCTCCAGCGCCGCGTCCTTCTCGATGAACTGGCGGTACTCGTTGAGCGTGGTGGCACCGACGCAGTGCAGCTCGCCACGGGCCAGGGCCGGCTTGAGCATGTTGCCGGCATCCATGGCGCCCTCGCCCTTGCCGGCACCGACCATGGTGTGCAACTCGTCGATGAACAGGATGATCTGGCCTTCCTGCTTGGACAGCTCGTTGAGCAGGGCCTTGAGGCGCTCCTCGAACTCGCCGCGGTACTTGGCGCCGGCGATCAGCGCGCCCATGTCCAGGGCGAGCAGGCGCTTGCCTTTGAGGCCATCGGGCACTTCGCCGTTGATGATGCGCTGGGCCAGGCCCTCGGCGATGGCGGTCTTGCCCACGCCCGGCTCGCCAATCAGCACCGGGTTGTTCTTGGTGCGCCGCTGCAGCACCTGCACGGTGCGGCGGATCTCGTCGTCACGGCCGATCACCGGGTCGAGCTTGCCTTCCTCGGCACGCTTGGTCAGGTCGACGGTGTACTTGTCCAGGGCCTGGCGCGATTCCTCGGCATTGGCGTCATTGACCGCCGCGCCGCCACGCAGGTTGTTGATGGCGTTCTCCAGGGCCTTCTTGCTCACGCCCTGGCTGAGCAGCAGCTTGCCGAGCTTGCTGTTCTCGTCCATGGCGGCGAGCAGCACCAGTTCGCTGGAGATGAACTGGTCGCCCTTCTGCTGGGCCAGGCGGTCGGCCTGGTTGAGCAGGCGCGCCAGGTCCTGGGACATGTTCACGTCGCCGGTGGGGTTCTGGATCTTCGGCAATTGGTCCAGCTCTTTCACCAGGGCCTGGCGCAGGCTGTTGATGTCGAAGCCGACCTGCATCAGCAGCGGCTTGATGGAGCCGCCCTGCTGGTCGATCAGCGCCTGCATCAGGTGCAGGGGCTCGATGGCCGGGTGGTCCATGCCCACCGCCAGGGATTGGGAATCGGATAACGCCAGTTGCAACTTGCTGGTCAAACGGTCTATTCGCATGGGGATACCTTCCTATAAGGGCAGGTCGGAGCGATGGACACACCTGATGAAGAAACCTGCCAGAGATAACCTGTAGATAAGGTTGATTCTGGAAGTTTCAAGCTTAGCGGGCTTGACCTGGGTCAGCTCGGCTGGAGCCAGACCAGCGATGCAAAGCGCCCGCCTTGCGGGGTTTGCCGATAGGAAAAGAAGCGCGGGTCGCTGACCGTGCAGAAGCCGCCGCCATGAATGGCCGTCACGCCACGGGCAGCCAGGCGGATACGCGCGAGCGTGTAGATGTTGGCCATCAGCTTGCCGGGCCGCTCGCCTGGGACAAAGGCCTCGGCAGCCTCGGGGTGCACGGCGGTGAAGGCATCGCGCACTTCCAGCCCGACCTCGAAGGCCTGCGGGCCGATGGCCGGGCCGAGCCAGACCAACACGTCCTCGGCAGGCACGGCCAGCGTGTCGAGGGTGGCTTCCAGCACCCCGCCGGCCAACCCGCGCCAGCCGGCATGGGCGGCCGCCACGCGCGTACCGGCGCGGTCGCAGAACAGCACCGGCAGGCAGTCGGCGGTCATCACCGCGCAGGCGATGCCGGGACGGGCGGTCCAACTGGCGTCGGCTTCGGCCACCACGGTCGGGTCGGCCTCGACCACGGCCAGGCCATGTACCTGCTTGAGCCAGGCCGGCTGGATGTGCAGCGCATCGCTCAGGCGCCGGCGGTTCTCGGCGACCGCTGCCGGGTCGTCGCCAACGTGGTCGCCGAGGTTGAAGGTGTCGTAGGGCGGCAGGCTGCTGCCGCCCCCGCGCGTGGTGACACAGGCGTGTACCGACGCCGGGGCCGGCCAGTCGGGGAACAGCAGCGCCTGCGTCAGGTCGTTCATCCGATGAAGCTCTCGCGGTCCTGCTTGAGCAGCGACAGCAGCCAGACGAAATCGTCCGGCAGCGGCGACTCCCAGCCGATGCGCTTGCCGGTGGTCGGGTGGTCCAGCTCCAGGAAACGCGCGTGCAGGGCCTGGCGCGGGAAGGTCTTGAGCGCCTCGACCATGGTCGGGTTGGCCGCCGGCGGGATGCGGAAGCGCCCGCCGTACACCGGGTCGCCGACCAACGGGAAGTTGACGTGGGCCATGTGTACGCGGATCTGGTGGGTCCGCCCGGTTTCCAGCTTGACCCGCACATGGGTGTGCGAGCGGAAGCGCTCCAGCACGCGGTAGTGGCTGACCGCCGGCTTGCCGCCTTCGGTGACCGCCATGCGCTGGCGCTGGGTGCCATGCCGGCCGATCGGTGCATCGACCTTGCCGCCAGCGGTGACCACGCCGACGACGATGCATTCATAGATGCGGCTGACGCTGCGGCGCTGCAGTTGCTCGACCAGGTTGGTCTGCGCCTGCAGGGTCTTGGCCACCACCATCAGGCCGGTGGTGTCCTTATCCAGGCGGTGGACGATGCCAGCGCGCGGTACGTTGACGATGTCCGGCACATGGTGCAGCAGGGCATTGAGCAGGGTGCCATCGGCATGCCCGGCAGCGGGGTGGACCACCAGCCCGGCGGGCTTGTTGATCACCAGGATCTGGTCGTCTTCGTAGACGATGTCCAGTTCGATGGCCTGGGCCTCCCATTCGCCCTGGGCTTCGTGCTCGGCCTCCAGGGCCAGCAGGGAGCCGCCATGGACGATGTCGCGTGGGCGCAGCACCGCGCCGTCGACCGTCAGGCGGCCTTCCTTGATCCACGCGGCAAGACGCGAGCGCGAATACTCGGCGAACAGTTGGGCAGCGACCTGGTCGAGGCGTTGACCGCCCAGTTCGGACGGTACCTCTGCGCTAAGTTGAATGATCTCGGACATGCTCGATTCGGCGGGCGTACAGCCTTTGGTTTCGGCTGCGCGCTTGTGGTTAAATACGGCTTCTTTTGCCCCGGGATTGGCCGGGGGCGCTCATCATAACAGGACGGCACCGCCCAAGACAGCGGCCGTCAAAGGGACGCAAGCCGCCATGCAAGTGAAACACCTGCTGCTGATCGCCATCCTCGGGCTTACCGCTGCCTGTTCCTCGAACAAGGAAGTCATCGACGAGAATCTCAGCGAAGCCGAGCTGTACCAGCAGGCGCAGGCCGACCTGGACAACCACAGCTACACCAGCGCCGTGAGCAAGCTCAAGGCCCTGGAGTCGCGCTATCCGTTCGGCCGCTACGCCGACCAGGCCCAGTTGGAGCTGATCTACGCCAACTACAAGAATGCCGAGCCGGAGGCTGCCAAATCCGCCGCCGAGCGTTTCATCCGCCTGCACCCGCAGCACCCCAACGTCGACTACGCCTACTACCTCAAGGGCCTGACCTCGTTCGACCAGGACCGCGGCCTGCTGGCGCGCTTCCTGCCGCTGGACATGACCAAGCGTGACCCGGGTGCCGCCCGCGACTCCTACAACGAGTTCGCCCAGCTCACCAGCCGCTTCCCCAACAGCCGCTACGCCCCGGACGCCAAGCAGCGCATGATCTACCTGCGCAACCTGCTGGCCTCCTACGAGATCCACGTGGCCGACTACTACCTGGGCCGCCAGGCCTATGTAGCCGCCGCCAACCGTGGCCGCTACGTGGTGGAGAACTTCCAGGAGACGCCGTCGGTCGGCGACGGCCTGGCCGTGATGGTCGAGGCCTACCAGCGCCTGCACCTGGACGATCTGGCCGCCACCAGCCTGGAAACCCTCAAGCTCAACTACCCCGACCACCCGAGCCTGGTCGATGGCGAGTTCCGCCCCAAGCGGGACGAGGCCGACAACCGCTCCTGGCTGTCCAAGGCCACCCTGGGCCTGATCGAGACCGAAACCCCGCTGCCGCCGGGCGAGACCCGCGCCAACCAGGACGTGGTCAAGCAGTTCCAGGATGCCCGCGCCGAGATGCCAGAAGAGCTGCTGCCCAAGGACGAGAACGGCGACCCGATCCTGCCGGAAGGTCCGAAGGAAGCCGAGAAGGAGCGTTCCTGGTTCAGCTACATGACCTTCGGTCTGTTCGACTGATCTGCAACGCATGAGAAAGGGAGGTCCAGACCTCCCTTTTTTCATGCCTGCGCCCTAGACTGTCTGCTCTATTTACCGACAAGCTGGACACCATGGTTCGCCTACTCTTCTGGATCGCCCTGATCGCCGCCGCGTTCTGGCTGTGGCGCAAGTTCAAGACCAGTCAGCAAGGCCGTCACGAGCCTACGCTCGACGACCCGCTGAAGATGGTGCGCTGCGCCCACTGCGGCGTGCACCTGCCCAACGACCGGGCCCTGAAACTGGGTAACGACTGGTATTGCAGCCAGGCGCACCTGGAGCAGGGGCCTGGCCAGAAAGACTGATCGATTGCCCTACCGGCCCGTCGAATAGCGCCTTGTGATCCTGGGGCTGCCGTGCAGCCCCAAAACCGGCATTAGGCCAAGCCCTCCCACTTATCCCTCCCCGACC
>NZ_JBCGFQ010000065.1:0-23978 GCF_040984075.1 Pseudomonas sp. I2 | reverse complement strand
CCGTTCCCCCAACACCAGGAAGACCGTCATGACACCGACCCACGCCACCCGCCAGGCCTGCCGCCAGCTCGCCCTGGAGCAGAACCAGCGCCTGTTCGCCCAGGCCTACCAGCTCGACCACGCGGCCTTCGCCCTGCTCGAGCGCCCCGGCCTGGATGCCGGTCGCTTCGACCACTACCAGTCGCTGCGGCGCAAGGCCGCCGAACGCTACGAGGAGGCCCTGGAGCACCTGGCGCTGATCGACCAGAGCTTTGGCGCGCGTTCACCGGCGATCGCTCGCCGCTGAGCCGAAGGGCGGCCTATAATCGCGCATCACACGCCCGGCGATGCTTCCAAGGGCCGAACCTTCAGGTCTGTACAAGGCTCCGTTCCATGAAGTCGTCCTCCAAGCAGTCCCCAGCCGCCCCGCAGAACCCAGCGCTGAGCCCCAGCCACCTGGACTTCCCGGTGGTTGGCATCGGCGCCTCGGCAGGTGGCCTCGAGGCCATCTGCACCTTCTTCCGGCAGATGCCTGCCGACTGCGGCATGGCCTTCGTCGTGGTGCTGCACCTGTCTCCCGACCACCAGAGCGTGGCCGACCGCATCATCCAGGAAACCACCGCCATGCCGGTGCGCCAGGTCAGCGAGCCGGTGCCCATCGAGCGCAACCATGTCTATGTGATTTCCCCGGCCAACCGCCTGTCCACCAACGACGGCTACCTGCGGGTCAGCCCGGCCAACCGCCGACGTGGCGACCATGTGGCCATCGACCTGTTCTTCCGCGACCTGGCCGACGTGCACAAGGACCACGCCTTCTGCGTGGTGCTTTCGGGCACCGGTGCCGATGGCGCGGTGGGCCTGTCGCGGATCAAGGAGCAAGGCGGCGTGACCCTGGTGCAGGCGCCGGACGATGCCCAGTACGATGGCATGCCCCGCGCGGCGCTGGAGACCGGCATGGTCGACCTGGTGCTGCCGGTGGCCGACATGCCGCAGAAGCTCATGGAACTGTGGCACAACGCCCGCCAGGTCCGGCTGCCGGAAATCGAGGACGACACCCTGCCGCCGGCGCTGGGCAGCCGCCGTGGCGACGCGCGTCAGGCCGAGCCGCTGCTGGAGGAGATCCTGCTGCTGTTGCGCACCAATACCGGCCACGACTTCCAGCACTACAAGCGCGCCACCGTGCTGCGCCGCCTCGAGCGGCGCTTGCACGTCACCGGCCAGGCCGACCTTGCCGCCTACTACCGCTACCTGGAGCAGCACCCGGAGGAGTCCGCGGCGCTGCTGGCCGACATGCTGATCGGCGTGACCAACTTCTTCCGCGACCGCGAAGCCTTCGAGGCGCTGGAGCGCCATGTGCTGCCCGAGCTGGTCAGCGACGGCGAAAGCGGCGACGGCCCGGCCGAGATCCGCGTCTGGTCGGCTGGCTGCTCCACCGGCGAAGAGGCCTACAGCCTGGCCATGCTGGTCTGCGAGCAACTGGCCGTGGAGCAGCGCGCGGCCAAAGTGCAGGTGTTCGCCACCGACCTGGACGAACGCGCCATCACCTTCGCCCGCAGTGGCAGCTACCCCGAGGCGATCGTCACCGACGTGCCGCCGGCACGGCTGCGCCAGTTCTTCGTCAAGGAAGACCAGCACTACCGGGTACGCAAGGAAATCCGCGAGAAGGTCCTGTTCGCCCGCCACAACCTGCTGTCCGACCCGCCCTTCTCGCAGATCGACCTGGTGGTCTGCCGCAACCTGCTGATCTACCTGGACCGCGAGGTGCAGCACGACATCCTGCAGATGTTCCATTTCGCCCTGCGCCCTGGCGGTTACCTGTTCCTCGGTTCGTCCGAGTCGGCCGACGTGGCCGGCGAGCTGTTCACCCCGGTGGACAAGCGCAACCGGATCTTCCGGGCCCGTGCGACCAACCCCGCCAGCCGGCGCTCCGGGCGCGAGTTGCCCGGCGCCGAGGTGCAGGCACCGATCCCGGACAACCGCACCAAGGCCCGCCCCGGGCGCAAGCTGTCCTACGCCGAGGTGCACCACCGTGCCCTGGCCCGGCGCACGCCTCCGAGCCTGATCGTCGACGGCGACGGCAACATCCTGCACATGAGCGAAGGGGTCGGCCGTTTCCTGCACCTGGTAGGCGGCGAACCCAGCCGCAACCTGCTCAACCTGGTCCTGCCACCCCTGCGCCTGGCCTTGCGCAGCACGCTGTTCCAGGCCCGCCAGGGCTCCCAGGCGGTCACCTCGCGGCCGGTGGAGCTGGTCGAGGGCGAGCGCAGGCTGCAGGTGGAAGTGGTGGTCCAGCCGCACAAGGACGAGCCCAGTGCCAGCGAGTACCTGCTGGTGGTCTTCGAGGAGCGCCTGCCAGACCCATCACTGCTGCCGGCCAGCGGCATCCGCCAGACCGACAGCATGGTCCTGGCCAACCTGGAGCGCGAGCTGCAACGCACCCGCCTGCAATTGCAGGAAACCATCGAGCAGTCGGAGATCTCCAGCGAGGAGCTGACCGCCTCCAACGAAGAGATGCAGGCCATCAACGAGGAGTTGCGCTCGGCCAGCGAGGAGCTGGAGACCAGCAAGGAAGAGCTGCAGTCGATCAACGAAGAGCTGCTGACGGTCAACTACGAACTCAAGAACAAGGTCGAGGAAACCGACAAGGTCAACGACTACCTGAGCAACCTGATCGCCTCCACCGCCATCGCCACGGTGTTCGTCGACCGCAACCTGCACATCCGCTGGTTCACCCCACGCGCCACCGACATCTTCAACATGCTGCCGGTCGACACCGGCCGCTCCCTGCTCGACATCACCCACCGCCTGGACTACCCGGAGCTGGCCGACGACGCCCGCGCCGTGGCCCAGGGCGAGACCACCATCGAGCGCGAGGTGGGCGGCGAGAACCAGCGCTGGTACCTGGCACGCCTGCTGCCCTACCGCTCCAGCGAGCAGAAGATCGACGGCACGGTGCTGACCTTCATCGACATCAGCAAGGGCCGCGCCGCCGAGGAGCGGTTGCGCCTGGGCGAGGAACGCATGCGCCTGGTGGCCGAGAGCACCCATGACTTCGCCATCATCCTGCTCGACGAGCACGGCCTGGTCACCGACTGGAACACCGGCGCGACGCTGATCTTCGGCTACGCCAAGGCCGAGGTGATCGGCCGTCACTACGCATTGATCTTCACCGAGCAGGACCGCCGCGAGGGCGTGCCGGAGCGTGAGCTGCGCGCGGCCCGGCTCAACGGTCGCGGCCAGGACGAGCGCTGGCAGGTGCGCAAGGATGGCAGCCGGTTCTACTGCAGCGGCGAGATCTCCCTGCTCAAGGGCAGCAGCTTGCGCGGCTACGTCAAGATCGCCCGCGACCTGACCGGGCACAAGCGCCTGCACGACGAGCAGAGCAAGCAACTGGCCGAGTCGCAGAACACCAGCCACATGAAGGACGAGTTCTTCGCCATCATGTCCCATGAGCTCAAGCACCCGCTGAACCTGATCCAGCTCAACGCCGAGATCCTCCGCCGCCTGCCGTCGGTGAAGCACACCAGCGCCGCCAGCAAGGCGGTTGGCACCATCTGCGACGCGGTGTCCAGCCAGGCGCGGATCATCGACGACCTGCTCGACGTGGCACGCATCCGCACCGGCAAGCTCAAGCTCAAGACCGAGCCGGTGGACCTGTGCGCCATCCTGCGGGGCATCCATGCGGTGGTGGTCAGCGAACAGCACCCCTGCAACGTGGTGCTGGAGATGCCGGCCGATGACCAGGCGCTGTTCATCGAGGGCGACAGCACGCGCCTGGAGCAAATCATCTGGAACCTGCTCAACAATGCCTTGAAGTTCAGCCCCACTGGCAGCGACATCCGCCTGGTGCTGGGCCGCCAGGGCGAACAGGCCTGCCTGCAGGTGATCGACCAGGGCATCGGCCTGAGCGAGCAGAGCCTGGAGTGCATCTTCGACCTGTTCAACCAGGGGGTCCCGCAACCGGTCGGCCACAGCCGCGAGGGGCTGGGGATTGGCCTTTCGCTGGTGCGCCAGCTGGTGCAGGCCCATGGCGGCAGCGTCCAGGCCAGCTCGCCGGGGCTCGGCAAGGGCTGCACCTTCGTCGTGTGCCTGCCGTTGTGCGACGCCGACCAACCCGCCTGTGCCCCGGCCGGCGAGCAGCAGGCCGAGGGCCGCTTGAGCGGTATCCGGGTGCTGCTGGTGGACGACTCGATCGAGGTGCTGGAGGTGATGCAGCAGTTGCTGGAAATGGAGAGCGCCGACGTACAGGCCTACAGCGACCCACGCGCGGCGCTGGAAGCCGCCGGCGGCGAGCGCTACGACATCATCCTCTCTGACATCGGCATGCCGGGCATGGACGGCCACGCCCTGATCAAGGCGCTACGCGGCCATGCCCACCTGCGCTACACGCCAGCCATCGCCCTGACCGGCTATGGCGCCAGCGCCGACCAGTACAAGTCGCGGCAATCCGGCTTCGACCGCCACCTGAACAAGCCGGTGGGTTATGACGAACTGGTGGAGGCGATCGAGGCGTTGAGCGGCTCGGTGCCCTACTGACCGCTCATCCGGCCGGTGGCGGATCGGGCACGACATTCAGGGCATCGCGCCACCGTCATCTGCCGTCATGGCAAGAAAACCCACAAGCGGAGTTCGCGAGCCCAAGGCACAGGATGCGATGGGCGCGGCCCGAGAATGAACTCCCGAGGCCCCTAGGCATGCACGCTCCACTGGCAGGCATCCGCTGCGATCGGCATCTCGTCGATGGCATGGATCATCCCGCTCTGCAACGCTTCCTTGGCCCCGAGGATACGCGGATAGGCCATCAGGTAGCGGGGCACGTCGAGCACCTCGGTGGCGCCCTGGGTACGCTCGGCGACGATCTGCGCGTAGAGCTGCAGGTCGTAGTCCAGGCTCATGGCGTATTCGGCCATCCGGGCATGGTCCACCGAGCCATGCAGGGTCCAGTGGAACGGATGGAACAGGAACTTGCTCATGGCGCAGGCGGTACGGCGCTCGCCGGCCAGGAACAGGATGTTGCCCATGGACTCCACCGTGCCCAGGTTGTGGGTGTGCACCGGCACCGGCAGCGAGCGCAGGAAGTTGTACAGGGTGAAACCGTAGCTGCACTCCCCGCCCATGGTGGCGATGTTGACCTGCAGCACCTCGGCGCCCTGCTGCAGGGCACGGGAACAGGTGTTGATCAGGTTGCCGCAGGTGGATGAGTTGATCGGGCCGGTGTAATGGATGATGTGTCTGGCCATGCGTGCCTCCAGGGTTGGCAGATCATTCCAGTGGAACGGGCTGGCCTTCAGCCCGCTTCGCCATCGCGAGGCGGGTGGGCCGCATCGTCTCGCTCGCCCTGCTCGCCCAGGCGCTGGTACTGCTTGCGCAGTGCATGCAGCTGGGCCGGGTCCATGTCTTCCAGGTCGAGCAAGGCCTTGTGCGCCTTGCGGGTGGTGCGCAGCAGCTCGTCGATCTTGATGTGCAGTTCGTCGTTGTCGCGGTTCTGGGTGTTCTGGATCAGGAACACCATGAGGAAGGTGACGATGGTGGTCGAGGTGTTGATCACCAGTTGCCAGGTGTCATTGAAGTCGAACAACGGCCCGCTCACGCCCCAGGCCAGGATCACTACGAGGGCGATGGCGAAGGTCAGCGGGCGGCCGGACCAGTTGGCCAGCCATTGGGCGAAGCGGTCGAATTTCATGTTGGCGGTCCTCCCGCGCTGCCTGGGCCTCAGCCCGGCAGCTTGTCCTCGCCGGGCAGGCCTTGCAGGTCGGGGTCGTCCGGCAGGACCTCCGGCTCGTCGTCGATCGGCTGCGGCTGGGTCGTACCGGGCAGTTCGTGCAGTTCGTCGAAAGCGTCGTCGGTCTTCATCGCAGGTTCTCCTCTGGCTGACGAGGCGCGGTTTCGCGGCCCCGGCATCCGGTGGAGAGACAGGCCACGGCAAAGTTCCAATTGTGAGCGCCGTGGTTGAAACCCAGGGGCTGCTTTGCAGCCCAACCCCAAGCCACGACCGAAAGGCCACTCGTCAATCCTGCTGAACCTGGCCACGCCTGCCCAGTCGCACATTCAAGAGCTGCCCGCATCCGTGGCCAGGTTTTCCAGGACGCGGGCGATATCCTCCACGAGCGAAGGAAGGCACCGTGAGCGAGATCCGCATTGGCATTTCCGGTTGGCGCTATGGCCCCTGGCGCAAGGATTTCTACCCCACCGGCCTGCGCCAGGACGACGAACTGGCGTTCGCCTCGCGGGCGGTCAACAGTATCGAGATCAACGGCTCGTTCTACGCCCTGCAAACACCCGAGCGCTACCGCAACTGGCACGACCAGACACCCGAGGGCTTCGTCTTCTCGGTCAAGGCGCCGCGCTACATCACCCATGTGCGACGGCTCAAGGAGATCGAGCAGCCGCTGGCCAACTTCTTCGCCTCCGGGCCGTTGCTGCTGGGCGACAAGTTGGGGCCGATCCTCTGGCAGTTTCCGCCGAGCCTCAGGTACGACGAGGCGCGCTTCAGCCATTTCCTCGAGTTGCTGCCGCACCGGCGCAAGGCCGCACGGGCTTGCGCCGAGCAGTGCAGCGAACAGCTGAAGGGCAACGGCGCCACCGCGCTCAAGGGTGACGGGGCCCTGCGCCATGCCGTGGAGATCCGCCACGACAGCTTCTGCTGTACGGCCTTCGTCGAGCTGTTGCGCCGCCACAACGTCGCCCTGGTGGTGGCCGACAGCGCAGGCAAGTGGCCCTATGTCGAGGATGTGACGGCCGATTTCGTCTACCTGCGCCTGCACGGCGACGTCGAGCTCTACAGCAGCGGCTATACCGCCCGTGCCCTGCGCCGCTGGCAGGCGCGCATCGAAGCCTGGAGCCGGGGCGGACAGCCCGACGATGCCCAGCTGGTCGTCCAGCGCGCCCCGCGCAAGCGAGCCTCGCGGGACGTCTACTGCTATTTCGACAACGACCAGAAAGTCCACGCGCCCTACGACGCCCGGCGCTTGCTGGAAAGGCTCAAGCTGGACGGCGAGCTGCTCACCGAGCCGGGCGTGGAACCGGAGGTCGAGCTGTGAACAAGACCCTGCCCGCCCCCCGCTGCATCATCGACCGGGTCACCGCCGTGCATCGGCTGAACGTGCTGACCATCAACGTGCATAAGGGCTTCACCCTGTTCAACCGACGCTTCATCCTGCCCGAGCTGCGCGAGGCGGTGCGTGCCACCGGCGCCGACCTGGTGTTTCTCCAGGAGGTACACGGTAGCCACCAGGAACACGCCCTGCGCCATCCGGCCTGGCCGGCCACACCCCAGTACGAGTTCCTCGCCGACAGCATGTGGCCGCAGTTCGCCTATGGGCGCAACGCCGTGTACCCCCACGGCGACCACGGCAATGCCCTGCTGTCGAAGTTTCCCATCGCCGAGTACCACAATCTCGACGTGTCGATCCAAGGCAACGAGCAGCGCGGCCTGTTGCATTGCCGGCTGGAGGTGCCCGGGCACGAGCAAGTGCATGCCGTCTGCGTGCACCTGGGCTTGCGCGAGGCCCACCGGCAGAGCCAGGTACGCCTGCTGCTGGAGCTGCTCGACAGCCTGCCGCCCAAGGCCCCGGTGATCGTCGCCGGTGACTTCAACGACTGGCGGCTGAAGGCCGATGCAGTGCTGTCCCAGCGCCTGGTGGAAGCCTTCGGGGAACACTTCGGCACACCGGCGCGCAGCTTCCCGTCGCGCCTGCCGCTACTGCGCCTGGACCGCATCTACCTGCGCAACGCCATGCCGTGCGCGGCCCAGGTCCTGTCCAAGTACCCCTGGTCGCACCTCTCCGACCATGCGCCCTTGGCGGCAGAGGTGAGCCTGTGAACAGACCCTGGGTGGACGGCAACCATGTCGAGCTGCTGATCAACGGCGAGCAGTACTACCCGCGCGTGTTCGAGGCCATGGCCCAGGCGCGGGAAGAGATCCTGCTGGAAACCTTCATCATCTACGACGACAAGGTCGGCCAACAGCTGCAGCAGGTGCTGATCGATGCCGCCCGGCGAGGTGTACGGGTCGAGGTGGCCGCCGACGGCTACGGCACCGCCGACCTGCCGGATAGCTTCGTCTCGGCCATGACCGAGGTCGGCATCCGCTTCCATGCCTTCGACCCGCACCCGCGCCTGGCGGGCATGCGCACCAACCTGTTCCGCCGCCTGCACCGCAAGATCGTGGTGATCGACGGCAAGCGGGCATTCATCGGCGGCATCAACTACAGCGCCGACCACCTCGGCGACTATGGCCCGATGGCCAAGCAGGACTATGCCGTGGAAGTCACCGGCCCGGTGGTCGCCCAGTTGCATGCCTCCAGCCGCCGCCTGTTGGCGCCAGTACTGCAGCCGCCGAGCCAGGTGCGCCCGGTCACCCAGCCCTGCGGCCAGGCCAGCGCCGTGTTGGCCGAACGCGACAACGGCCGTCATCGCAACGACATCGAGGCCTATTACCTGGAGGGCTTTCGCCTGGCGCGCCGGCGCATCCTGGTGGCCAACGCCTACTTCTTCCCCGGCTACCGGTTAATGCGCGAACTGCGCAATGCCGCCCGACGGGGCGTGGAGGTGACCTTGATCCTCCAGGGGCAGCCAGACATGCGCTGGGTCAGGGCCCTGTCGCGATTGCTGTACAACTACCTGCTGCGCGACGGCGTGCGCATCCACGAATATTGCCAGCGCCCGTTGCACGGCAAGGTCGCGCTGGTGGACGAAGAGTGGGCCACGGTGGGTTCGAGCAACCTCGACCCGTTGAGCCTGTCATTCAACCTGGAGGCCAACCTGCTGATCCGCGACCGCGCGTTCAACCAGCAGCTGTATCGGCACCTGAGCGAACTGGCCAGCCAGCAATGCAGGGCGGTCACCCTGGAGCGGATGATCCGTGGCTACTGGTGGCGGGCGCCGCTGATCTTCCTGTGCTTCCACATCATCCGCCATTTCCCGCGGATCGCCGGCTGGTTCCCGGCCCATCGCCAGGAACTGCAATCGCTGCGCCCGACCCAGGAAGACGAGTCCACCTACCACGAGGGCAAGACCTGATGGAGCGAAAGCCATGGCAGACCTGGGGCAAGCGCCTGCTCACCCTGGCGTTCCTGGTGCTGGTGCCGGCGCTGCTGTACATGCTGGCGCGCAACCTGGACTGGAGCGAAGTGCGCCAGTCGCTGCTGGCCTACAAGCCCGCGACTCTGGCGGTGGGCCTGGCCCTGGCCCTGGCCAGCTACCTGGTGTTCGCCAGCTACGACCTGCTCGGCCGTGCCTATACCGGCCACCATTTGCCCGTGCGCCAGGTATTGCCGGTGGCGTTCGTCTGCTATGCCTTCAACCTCAACTTCACCACCTGGGTCGGCGGCGTGGCCCTGCGCTACCGGCTGTACAGCCGCCTGGGCCTGGACACGCCGACCATCACGCGGATCCTGACCCTGGGGCTGTTGACCAACTGGGTCGGCTACATGCTGCTGGCGGGCACGGTGTTCGCCCTGCGCCTGGTCAAGCTTCCGGACGACTGGGCGGTGGGCGTCGTCGGCCTGCAACTCATCGGTTTCCTGTTGCTGGCCGTGGCGCTGGGCTACCTGCTGGCCTGCGGTTTCGCCAAGCGGCGCACCTGGCGCTTGCGCGCGCATGAAATCACCCTGCCGTCGCTGCGCCTGGCGCTCTGCCAGGTGACCTTGGGCGCGAGCAACTGGGCGCTGATGGCGGCGTTGATCCACTGGCTGCTGCCCCAAGAGCTGTTCTTCCCATCGATCCTGGGCATCCTGCTGATCAGTTGCGTGGCCGGGGTGGTGGCGCACATTCCCGCCGGGCTCGGGGTGCTGGAGGCGGTGTTCCTCGCCCTGCTCCACGGCCAGCTCGGCCAGGGCAGCCTGGTGGCCGCGTTGCTGGGTTACCGCACGTTGTACTACCTGATTCCGCTGTTGCTGGCGGTGCTGGTCTACCTGGTGCTGGAAAAGCGCGCCAAGGCCATGCGCCGGCGCGGCAAAGCGACATTGCGCAAGACCTGACGACGGCCGCGAGGCCAGGAGGTGTGCCATGCGTTTTCCCGTTCTGCTGCTGATGCTGGGCAGCCTGGTCAGCACCCAGGTGCTGGCCGAGGCCTGCGAGGTTTTCACCCGCTCCTCCAGCGATGCGGTGACGCCCGTGGAGCGGCGCACCTGCTACAGCTTCAGCGACATGCCCGCCGAGGCCATCGCCTGGTCGTGCAGCAACGAGAGCAAGGAGATGGTCAATACCCGCAAGCACCCGGTTTCGCGCTGCGCCGATGGCAGCGTCGGCAGTTGCATCGCGCCCTTGACCCAGGAATCGCTGGCCAACCCGAAATCCATCGGTCGCGACCAGCCCCCGACCCACCCGGCGGTGCCCAAGGACGCCCGGGTCATCACCTACTACTACGACACCCCGAGCCTGGCTCAGGCCCGCACCGACTGCGAGCGCAACGACGGCATCTGGCAGACCCATTGAACCGAAGGAGAACGACCATGCCACGTGGAGACAAAGACAAGTACACCGACAAGCAAAAACGCAAGGCCGAGCACATCGAGGAAAGCTACGAGGCCAAGGGCGTGCCCAAGGACGAAGCCGAGGCGCGGGCCTGGGCGACGGTCAACAAGCAGTCCGGCGGTGGCGAGCGCAAGGGCGGCTCCGGGCAGAAGAAAAGCCCGCAGGCCAAGGAGAAGGCTCGTGAGTCCTCGGCCAAGCGCGCCGCCGCCACCCGCCGCGGCGTGCCACGGCCCGGCCAGCGCCTGGAGGACATGAGCAAGGCCGAGCTGATGGACCGGGCGCGCAAGCAGAACATCGCCGGACGCTCGACCATGCGCAAGGCGGCGCTGGTCGAGGCGCTGCGCCGTGCGGCGTGACGGTGGCCCCAATGCCTGCCCGCCGAGCGGCATTGGGGCTGCTTTGCAGCCCATCGCGACCCACAGGGTCTGAGTCGATCACGCATGATGCGGTTTGCAGGGCCAAAACGGGCGGCCCATCGGCTAGCCCCGCTTCTTCTTCACTCCTCCCTGTCGCGCCTTGAAACGAGGATTGGATTTGCAGATCACATAGATCCTTCCGCGGCGTTTGACTACCTGGCAATCACGATGACGGCGCTTGGCTTGCTTGAGTGACGATAGTACTTGCATGGGAGTCTCCGATTACGTAATAACATAACATTAACGCAAATCATTCCCATCTCGCAATCACCCCGTCACAGCGCATCCTTTGCCATTACAAGATCCAATCTTCAACTATTTTCTATAGAGCTTTGAATACTTAATTGATTTATAAGTATTTTTTATCTGAATTACCCGCGAAGAGGACACCGAGCTGTATGGCACGGGCTTCGCCCATGTTCGCGCCCTCGAGGAAGACCGTCCCTTGTGCAACCTCAACCAGACCGTTGCGAGTGGAACACCAACGGCAACCCCTGGCAGCTGTCGACCACCCGGCCGCCATGCCAGGCAAGCTGACCGGACACCAGGGTGGTGGTCACCCGATGATGAAACCGATGCTGGATGAACGGCGTCCACTGACAGTGGACCAGCACCGGATCGAGGGTGACGGCCCGAGGCTCGGGCAGGCGTTCGATCAAGACCAGGTCTGCCCAGTAGCCTTCGCGCAAATATCCCCTGCCCTGGATTGCGAACAGGTCAGCGACCGAGTGACTGGTCTTGCGCACCAGTTGGGCAACCGACAGCACGCCCTCCTCGACCAACTCGAACAGTGCCGGTAATGCATGCTGGACCAGCGGCAATCCAGCGGGCGCCAACGCGTAGGAGCGTTGCTTCTGCGTCAGTGTGTGCGGTGCATGATCGGTCCCGATGACATCGATACGGTCGCACTGCAGCGCCTGGCGCAGGGCATCGCGGTCTGCCCGGGTCTTGATGGCGGGGTTGCATTTGATCAGGTGCCCGAGGCTTGCATAGTCGCGGTCATCGAACAGCAGATGATGCACGCACACTTCCGCGGTGATCCGCTTCCCCGCCACGGGGCGATGTTTTCGTCGGCCTGGACCAGCAGCTCGCGGGCAGAGACAGTGACCGGCAGTCCTTCATTGTCCAGCGCCCCCGTTGGCAGCCGAATATCCTCAACGCGAGCCATGATCTCGTCGGCCAGCTGGATGGTCGGATCAGCATCGGCCTGGCTAGGGCTGGCCATGTCGCGTTCACTTTCGGGAGCGACCCGAGCCTGCCACCGCCGTCCTTTCGGACCGGCGGTGGACAAAGCCTCGGTGCATTGGGGTGTCGGTTTCCCGACTATTGATGGGTCACTGGGCAGCTAATTCTTGCGACAACTCAGGGTGCTTAACAATCAGTCGCATCAGACATAGCACACCGCCAGGCGGCACGAAGCGGCCTTGCTCCCAGTCGCGAAGGGTGGCCACTGGTGTGGCGATACGTTCGGCAAAAGAGGCCTGGGTCAGACCAGAACGCTCACGCGCTTGACGCACCAAGATTTGCTCGGGCGTAGTGACTCGCCCGGCACCCATTTTCGCCTCCTTGAGCGCTTGACGCAGATCAGGTACCGCCTCACCCGCATCAGCCTCAATGGCCTTGGCAACAGCTTCAATATCAATGTCACGCATATCACACCACCTTGCTGATTTCAGCTGGGCTCATGTTGGAGCGCTCGGCCTTTGCATAGACCGTAACCAGCAACACGATTTCATCTTCTGTCAGGTGAAGTAAATCACTCTTGCACCGCCAGACTTGCCCGAGCCTGCGCGCGCCCAACGTACCTTTCTCGCCCCCTCTGCTCCGGGAATTACATCACCGGCCAAGGGGTTGGCTGCGATCCAATCGATGAACGCCACGCGTTCGTCATCACACCAAAGCTTGGCGGCGTTTTTTTTGGAATGTTGGCGTTTCGATCACTGTTCGCATAAGCCAAAAGTACGGGATTCCCGTACAAAGATCAATCAAAACCCTAGCCTCGGCTATTCACATCTCACTGACTGCCATATCGCCAAGCTGAACAGTCGTAACTGAACCTGGCAAATGGGCTCGCCGGGTGCAAACTCATGCTCATCCATGGAGGAGTATTGATTGAGCCTGCCTGCCGGCTCAGTCAGATTGAGCGGCGAACGCATGATTACAAGCGCCATGGCACAGCAAGCCTGTATGCAGCGTTCGATATCATGACCGGCGAGGTCATGGGCCGGATCACCCAGCGGCACCGGGCCAAGGAATTTCTGGATTTTCTCCGACAGATTGACCGCAGCACGCCAGCTGGGCTGGATCTTCATGTCATCCTGGATAACAGCTCGACCCACAAAACCGCTGCAATCAGGGATTGGCTGGAAAAACACCCGCGCTTCAAGCTGCACTTCACGCCGACCAGCGCGTCTTGGCTGAACGCAGTGGAAGGCTGGTTCTCGCAGTTGGAGAGACGGGCGCTGTATCGAGGTGTCTTCACCAGCGTTCCTGACCTGAAAGCCGCGATCCGCCAATTCATCACGGCTCACAACGAGCATTCGGCCAAGCCGTTCAAATGGAACAAGACGGCAGAGGCCATCATCAGCTCGGTACATATGGCAAAGCTGAGCGTGATGAAAAATAAGCTAATGAATAAGGACACCTTCGAAAGCGTCTCCCCTTAACCTGGTCTCAGATATCTAGGTACGAAGCAGGAAAGGCAAAGCCTCGGCTGGCTGTGCTGATGAAGCTAGCGGACGCACTGGACACGACTCCCGAAGCGCTGTCAGGTGACTCCTCCGATGACGAAGGTCGTGAAATCACACTGATGCTCACTGAAGAGGAATCGTCAAAGATTGATGAGTTCGCCGAGCAGTCCAGCATCAGCTTCAACGACGCCGTTCAGCAAATCATCGCGATGGGGTTGAAGATGAAGTACGACAAAAACCCAGACATGCTTGCTCAGCTTGAAGCTGAGATGCCAGGTGCGTACGAAAAGCTCGTTCAGCTTCTGAAAAAGCAGTAAACCAAGCCCGCCCAAGCGCCGCTCATTTTTTAACCAACGATTTTTCGCGGGTTCAGCTTTGCTTTCACCCAGGTCGTCAATGGCAAACGGAGTACGCACATGAAGCTACTGAAGAAAATGTCCACTGCTTTCCGTACCCGCAAAAAGTACACCTACGCGGAGCTGAGCGATTGGAAGCTATTACTGATAGGCATCCCTAGCTGCGCCGTAGGGGCCTACTACCTCTGGGTGTCGGGCAGCGTGACAGTGGAAATGCTCAACTGGTCACGAGACCATGCAATCAACCTCGACGCGATGCTTGCCGCTGGCTTTGTAGGTCTGCTCTGGCTAAGCGGCCTGTACTTCGCGACCGTCGTTCGCCGCTGTTACGACCTGATTGTCGAGAGAAATTTCCGGTAACCCCAAGCCCGGCCAAGCGCCGGGCCGCCCTGCTCCTGCCGAATCCACCCATATCCTTGACGAACTCCCGCCGAACGTTGCGTAACGCACCATTTTTGGTACACTCAACACATGAGTGAAATCCCACCAACATTGCACGTCAGTTTTTATCGCACGGAAGCGGGCAATGAGCCGGTGCGCGAATGGCTGACCGACCTGCCTCGCGATCACAAGCGGATGATCGGAACAGAAATCAAAACGGTCCAGATCGGCTGGCCAATCGGAATGCCAGTTGTCAGAAAGCTTGATAAAGGCCTCTGGGAGGTCAGGGTCAACCTAGTCGATACCATCGCCCGCGTGCTCTTCACCGTGGACGGGAACGTCATGGTTCTGCTTCACGGCTTCATCAAGAAGAGCCAGAAAACACCCGCGTCTGACTTGGAAACCGCCAGGCAACGCAAAGCAACACTAGAGAGGAACAAGCAATGAACCAGCACATCGGCTCCGATTTCGACGATTTCCTTGCAGAGCAAGGTCTCGCAGAGGAAGTGTCCGCTGCTGCCCTCAAGCGAGTCATCTCTTGGCAAATCGCTGAAGCCATGAAAAGCCAGAAGGTGACAAAAAAAGCCCTAGCCGCCCGCATGCACACCAGTCGTACCGCAGTGGACCGCGCACTAGACCAAGACGACCCAGGCATGACGCTGGCGACCCTAGCCAGCGCCGCTCGTGCACTGGGCCAACGCGTTGAGGTGCGACTGGTGCCGGAGCAAGAGGCTGCTCACGCATAACCTCGCCCTGCTCCAGTGAGCCCGGCCAAGCGCCGGATCTTTCCCACTCGCCCCATACACATGGACCCCATTCTATAGCTTATAGAATTGGGTCCATGTGTATACACGGCCAGCCCTACGGCAGCCTCTGGAGCCCAGCATGACCGAACCCACCCTCACCTTCAAATGCCTCGGCCACACTGAGCGCGTCGACGGCACGATCGCGAGCTACACGATTGAGGTGACCAGCTCGCGTAATGGTCGAGTTGAGGTACTGGAGGTAGAGCCCGATCACCTCGTCTCGGCCCGAAGCATGAAAAGATTTCTCTTAAACCGATGCATGTTTTACTCGACCACTCGCAACGACTCTGCTCCGCAGCGTCATCTCGCAGATTCAGTGGACTTCAGTAGGTGTGAAGCGAAACGCGATCATCAAGTTGTCGAGCGTATTCAAAACGGCCGTGCTGGACGGGCTGATCGCCAAGAACCCGACTGCTTCCCTGGACAAGCCAAAGGCCGTAAAGAAGGTCGTCGATCCATACACCAGGACCGAGGCGGAAGCGATCATTGTTCACCTTTACGGCAGCCTGCGCAAGTACTCCCAAATCTACGCAGCCTTCTTCGAGTTCTGCTTCTTCACGGGGGTTCGGCCTGGTGAGGCAATGGGCCTTCAGTGGGATGACGTCGATCTGGAGGAGCGAACTGCAGTCATACGCCGGATCATCATCAATCGAGCGCCACAAGAGCGCACCAAGACCAAGAATCACCGAACCATCCTGCTCAACGAGCGGGCGCTCAATGCCGTCAGCCAGGCCCGGCGAGTGGCAAACTTGAAGCGCATGGCTTCCAAATCGGCCAGTCCGGTCAGCCCCTTCGTCTTCCAGCCGAGCAAAGGTGGGCTGTGGATCAACGAGCCAAGTGTTACAATCCGCCACTTCAAAGCAGCGCTCAAGGCGCTGAACATCCGTGAACGCCGGCAGTACGACACCCGCCACACCTACGCAACCATGTGCCTAATGGCTGGGATGAACCCTGCGTTCATCGCGAACCAGCTCGGCCACAGCGTCGAGATGTTGCTCTCTACCTACGCGAAATGGATCAGCTCCTCCTCGGACTGGAGGGAGCTGGAGAAGCTGCCGCCCCGAGTCGAATTGGCCCGAAATTGGCCCAAAACGCACGAGAGGGGCCTAAATACACCTCTGGAACCCCCGCAGGACAAGCACTTGATTTCTACCGCCAACATCACCATGCGCTATGCAATGGGGGTTATTGGGTGGAGATGTGTAGGTTTTACTGGCTGAAACTCCTCTCTATCCCCCACCAAAACGCATTGACTGGTTCGGAAATTGGTCCGGCAGTCTGCGCCCCTCATCCATGCCGGTTCGGCATATCGATCTACCCAATCACACCATGTTAGACAATCAACCAATGGCATTTTTCTGGTCCTGTTGGGACATCCAGTGTCCCAGGAATGTCCCCGCTCTAGCGCTCTTCCGATATTAAGCGACTTCAGATGCCTGCTCCCTCAAGCGCTGCGACTCGGCCGGAAAGCTCCACAATCGTAGCAGACAGCCTGCTCCGCTCACGCCGCATCAGGGCGCACTCAAGGGCATATAGCTCGTCATAAGTCACGAAGTATCGGTACCCAGCCTCTACTGCGGGACGGATCAGCACATCCTCATACACCGCATCCTGAATCACAATTTCCTTGCCGAGATCATCAATGCCAAGGACCTCTGGCTGTATCAGCTTGCGCTCATACTGCGCGGGCTCTGCATCCCATTCGTGGTATTGGATAACGCCGTATTGGCGCCAGTCCAGTCCATGAGCATCGAAAGCGGCCACTAGTTCTTGGGCGATGACGCCGAATCGCCATTGGGCTGTTGCGCCAACAGAGTAAATGTCATCAAGCATCGTGTACTGACGGTAGACCACATCCTCGATCACATCGAGCACCGCGTCATCCAAGCCGCCCTCGCGCAAAATCTTGTACCGCAGGTCAGACGTGACGATCGGCGCGTTGACCAGGTAGATGTTGTTCGTCCTGAATGCCGCAGAGCCGAAGTTGTAGCTGGCGTCCGTGATGAATCGGGCGTTCTGGTAGAACGTGCAATATGTGTCGTTCACAGCGAATTTGGTGGCCCCGTCCTGCATGAGACGCAAGATCGAGCTGGAGCCACGGGACGTCAGCCACACATCGCCAGCATTGGCGTTCGAGGTAGTTGGGTACATCGTGATGTTGGGGCTGGTGGCTGCGGTGCCGTCTCCGGCGAACAACTGGGTATGGTGATCGCCGCCATCAATGGCGGTGTAGCGAATTCCTCCACGCTCGCTATTGTCTGAGCCCGTTCGGGTATCCCTGACGTTGAAGGTATATCCAAACGCGAACTCCATTGCAGGCCGGTACTCATTCGATCCCGGCAGGTGCACCGAAGCGCGCCAATTGTCCCCGTGCGGAATCGACACCTGGATCAGGTCGGCGATCTTTCCCGGATACTGCGCAACGGAATCCGCATAGGTGTACCGGCTGATGGCCGGGCTCTCCAGCGGGTTACCTTTTGGCGGGGTCAGGCAATAGATTTTCTTCTCGCGTCGCGTGATGGCGCCCAGCGCATACGTGGTGCCACTGTTCCATGCCCCATGGGTGGGTGCCCGGTCAGTTGGGCGCCAGCGGTCCGGGTACTGGTCGGGCGGACTGTTCACGTTATTGGTGAACGTATTCACGTAGTTCGTGCCGTAGTACGAAACGACCTGAGCACCAGCTCGCCAGTAGTCAACGAAGGTGACGAAAATCTCATCCCCTCTGATAGTTATTCCTTCCGGCTCGAACGACAGGGCGTCGCCAAGAGTCGGATGCCCGTTGCGAAGCTGCGCGTTCGTGTACTCGGCAGCGGGCCCTTCGAACGCGATCTCACGCAGCTTTTCGCCAGTCAGCGAGTGCACGGTTACCACTCGCTTCCCGTACACCGGGGTCGATCCCCACAGGATGTAGATGTAGCGACCGTCGCAAGTTTCACCCTGGTAGCCCGTCGTGGCATCGATATTCGCGGCAGAGAGGGTTCGGCTAGTGAAGATCGGCTCAGCATCCAGGGGGTTCAGCATCGACTCTACCTGGAGGCGGTCGTACACGAACAGAGTGCGGCCGCCCGCTGCCCCTGAATAATCGATGCCCACCAGGATCATGTACTTCCCGCACTGGGATACCTGTGCGCACCCCTTACCGAATCGCTCGTACCGGTGGCCAGACCCAGGGTTTCCCCACACCTGATAGTTGATGATGTCCGATGAGGTGTTGGCCGCCCCTTTCCATGGAAACTTTGACCAGCCCTTGCCGGTAGATACGGTGATGTCAGGGGCGCCAATAGGGGCTACATACGATGAGTACGCCCAGATCTGGCCGTTTTCATAGAGCACCGAAAGGTGCGCGTGCGATTGACGCATCTCCGGGGTGAACTCGGCGACCTCCTGCTGGGCACCGTCCTCCCTGAGCGGGATTCTTGAAGTTCGGCAGTACTCGTCAGGCCCCCAATCGGCCCCATCGCCCACGGACTGATTGATGAAGATCGACTCTTCACCAGTAACCGGATGCCTGAAGTAAGCCGTACCCTGTGGGGCGAACTGTGCGCCGGGATAGATCTCGGTGTCGCCCCAGCCGAAGCGCGGGGCCATCACCTTGCGTTGCACGTAATGGCAAGTGACCGGGTCGGTATCAAGGCGGATCACCGAGCCGAACTTGCTGTGCAGAACTCCAGGGCCGGTGTAGTCCTGGATGTTGAGCTGCAGGGTGTCGACCACGTAGGTCCCTTCTGGGACATAGGCCCCCTTCCCTGCCAGCAGGAATGCCGTAGTGTCGTCTGTAACCCCGTTGCCCGTGGCCCCAAAGTCCTTCACCGACACCACATCGCGCATCTTGGACTGGAACGTACGATACACGGCCCCAGCACCCGACTGGATGAACCATCCGAAGCCGCCAACTACTCCAGCGATGGCGGCATCGACATAGTCCCGCATGGTCCGGATGTTGACCGCATCTTGATCGGCCTGGCCATCGCCCAGGTTCTTGATCAGTCGACCCTTGGCGTCGTAGTAATTCTTGCCGATCGGCATCAGTAGGGCGCGGCGCAAGATGCCAAATGCCTGCTGGATCAGCATAGTCAGGCGGTCGAATACCGTTTCATGCGTCTCAGCTAGGAAGCGCCCCTGGTTGCGGAGGTCCGTTGGCTGGACCGCATCCATGACTCTGGAGATCGTCAGTGTGGCGCCGGGCGTAGCCAGCACGCCAGCAGCGTAGGCAGAGGTGAGGGTTCCTCCGCTTTGCGAGCCAGCGCCGGTCAGCGTGTACTGGGTGCCCAACACCAGCGTTTCCGAGACGCCGCTCTGCCGGACCAGTACGGCCTCGATATCTGAGTTCTGCAGGAACCGGTACGGGATCGGGAACGCCGGGCCGCCGGAGACGTATTCGATAACGTTATCAATGGTCGAGACGGTCAATTTTCTGTGCTCCAGAAATGCGAAAACCCCGCATGTGCGGGGCTCTCTGTGGGGGATTTCGGCTGGGTTAGGTAAACTGCATCTACGTCTTCCTCATGGGGCTATGCATGGGGTGGAAACAAAAACCCCCGGCACGTTGCGAGCGTCCGGGGGTTTTGATTTGGGTTGAGGAGTACCCTATGAGCTATGTGCTCGAAGGTATTCAAGGGCATCTGCAAATCGCTGAGCTTTTTCCAGGCTGCGCATCCTGACTGCTCGCAATTCACTACCATCTGTAGCTCGAACAACCACTGCGAACTGACCGGATTTCATCTTGCGCTGAAACACGCCGATTTTGCCGATGGAGTTGAAGTAGATGCGCTGCCCAACTTCCCGGGTGGCAACAGTCGAGGTACCGAGACCGATAGCGCTGTTGCCGATAACATCCGCTGTCGCAACGGTCGTTCCTTTCGATACCAGGCCCTGCGACAACCAGATGAACTTTTCAGTGACTACTACAGACTGAGGCTTGGTTTTGCTGAAGTCCTCATAGAAGACCTGCTCAACGGTTTCCACCGCCTGCTCTCTGGTCATTCCTGGCGGTGGCGCAGGACTGTAATCGATTGGCTTATGCCCACATCCTGCCAGCGCCATAATGGTGAGCCCCACAATTACGAGTAGCTTCATTGTTCCCTTCCCTGCTATTGGTTGAATGGACGCTAGATTAGCGCGCAATTCCAAGCGGGTCTTGGTAACTCTGTGACGGCCTAACCAAGAACTCCTGGCCATTTTGCTGCCTAATGCGTTCCTCGGTGCGGCGTAGCGAGCCAGGATTCAACGCCTCCTGAACCGAGAACAGGAATAGGTGGTCAAGCGCGATCCTGGTGTAGAACAGGTTCATGAATGGCGTGTTGTTCTGGGCCAAGCGCAGCGCCGACGCAGCGGTGTCATCGCCCTCCTTTGCCCTGGCCCACAGGTTGATCAAGTCTGCTGCGGTGCCCAGGGCCGGGCCGGCTGCCGACTCCAACGCCGTGTTGCCGAACCGGTTGGCCTCGCCGAACAGGTAGTCACCGAAAATGCCGAGGCCACCGCCCTGGACCATGGCCGCAAGCCAGGTCTTGTAATCGTCTGGGTCGCGGGGTTCGCGCCCCTTGGCCACGTCCTTCGAGGCCATCGACAGGTAACCGAAAGCCGTGGTCCACAGGATGAGCTGGGCCAGGGCCAGGCGCTCGCCATTGCCATTCCGCAGGGCCTGGATCAGGTCGCGGCCGCCACGGAAACTGTTGCCCAACGCCGTCGGCGTGTAGCCCCTGCCGTACAGCTCACGGCCCAGGGTCTTCTGCATGTAGGCTGCCGGGAAGCTCTTGAACTGGGTGATGAAGCGCAGCAGGTCCCCCGGCACAGTGCCGGGCTGGGTGCCCTGGTTCATGATCGAGCGGGTGCGCGCGTCCGGCTCCAGCACGGCATAGGTCACACGGTCGTTGACGTAGGCGCGCAGGCTTCGCTCAAGGTCCTGGCGAGTTTCACGGATCGCACCAGCGGATACCGGGCGGTTGTGCTCTGCCAGGTACTGGCCGATGCGTTCGTCGCTGATCGCAGCAATACCGTCCGGTGTCATGTAGTCGCGGCCGTCGGCCATGCGCATGTCCATTTCGCGCAGCAGATCCCACTTGCCCGCGTCCAGGTCGTATAGGCTCAAGGCACGCTTGAAGTCGGCATTCAGCGAGCCCCAGGCCCTGCCTTTGTTCTGGGCCAGGTGGTGGGCCATCATCAGGCCGGCGCTGGCCTTGTTGGCGTCGGTCCACCAAGACAGACCGTTGAGGCGGAAGAACTGGCTCATGCCTCGCGACATCTTGCCGCCGATCGAGTCATCGGCCGAGAAGCGGCGCATGATCTCACCCCGCATCGAGTCGGCGTAGACGCCGTAGGCCGACAGGATCTTGCGCTGCTCGGCACTACCCCTGCCCTTCAACAGGCCTGCGCCCATCTCAGCGAGGCTGCCCAGGAAGCTGCGCCCCTGGTACTTCATCTCGCTGGCTGCCACCGGCAGGTCGGTGAAGCTGGATAGCAGAGCGCCGCCCAGCTTGGACAGCGACTGCCAGGCCCGGACGTTCGCCGCCACACGGGCCTGGGTGGCATTGCCAGGGATTCGGGTCTGACCGCTGACCTCCTTGAACCGGTTGTCGATCACACCTCGACGCGCCGTGTTGAAGTTGGCCAGGGCTGCCGGATCACCGCTCTTGCGCACATCTTCCTTGATGATGTCCAGGGCCATGTTCAGGTTGGCCTCCGGGTTGGTGCCAAGGCGGCGCATCAAGGCGGTGTTCTGCCCGGACAGGTCCAGGCCGCGCAGCACTGCCTCGCGTAGGTTTCCGGTACCGAACAGCTGGTTATATTCGTGCCAGGCCACGCCATCGCGGAAGTGCAGGACGCGCTCCTGGCTCAGCTTCTTGGCCAGATTGGCCGGTCCGCGAAAGCCGTTGGGCTTCACGTCTGTTTGCGACTTCAGGTGGTCGCCCGAGACCAGGCCGTCGTACACGCCCTTGAGGAACACCATTGGATCTCCCTCGCCCCGGAAGGTAGCCGGATCAAGACGCGGCATGATCTCCTGGGCCCATCGGTCGAACCCAGCCGCACCGATCTTCTCGCTGTCATGGCTCTGTCGGGTGATGTAGCCCGGCATCTTTCCGATGCTGGCCCCGGCACGGTTGGCGTCGATGCGGGCGCCTTCCTGGTACTTCTGGATGAACCTGGCGATCTCGACGACCTGCGGGTTGAGGTCTTTCGTGTCCAACTCCTTACCGATGCGCCAAAGGGCGTCGGCGATGTCCTGGTCGGAATCGCCGCGGGCAAGCACGGCGGTCAAGTCGGCACGGTCCAGGTCGGCCAGCAGGCCGCCAATGTAGGCATCGCCCAAGGCTTTCTGCTCCGCAGCCACCGACAGCCGGGAGCCCTGCCGCGCCAGGTTGGTGCCTACCAGGAACGATTCGACGCCCAGATCCGGGCGGTCCGCGAACTGGTCGCGGACAAAGGCCACCAAGCGGGCGCGGGCGCGCACGTTCAGCAGCGCATTGCGTTTCTCGATGATGGCGGCGTGCTCGGCTTGCTTGGCCAGTTCGTCGGCGGCGCGCAGGGCGGCCTGCTCGCTACTCAGCGCCCCCTCGCGGGCCAGGATCTCTTGGGTTCGCCCGCGCAGCAGTTGGAAGATCTCCTGAATCTCGCTCGACTCCATGTCGCCAGCTGCGGCACGAACCGCGTCAGCACATGGGCTGATACCCGATGGAAGTGCCATCACCCTCTCCCCAGTTCACAGATGGCCGCAGCCCGGTAGGCCTTGGCGTATTGCTCGGCTTTCGCTGCCTCGGCATCGGCTGCGGTCATTTCGTCCCGGCCCAGGGCCATGACCTGGGCGCGCTGGTCCTCTGGCAACTGATCCAGCACCTCGCGGGACAGCGCCTCATCCTCGGCCAGGGCTGCACGGGCTTCCTCAAGGTCGTCTGCGATCTGGGCCTGACCATCCATGCGCCGGCTCTCTGCCTGGCCCTCTGGATCAACGCGGCGGGCCTGCGGGCGCTTTAGGTACTCCAATGCGCTGGCCGCCTTGGCCGGCTCTTCCAGTTCGAACAGCTTGGCCACGTCGATGTCGCGCCCGGTCATGGCCTGGGCCACAGCGGCGCGCAGGGCGTTATCGCGAATCGTCCAGTCGGCGCCTTCGGCGGTTTCGCGAGCGGTACGAATGGCAGCACCCAGCGGACGCTGCTGGTAGCCCTGCATGATCTGTCGGGCCCGGGCCTGGACCTGTGGCGCCAGGCGCTCAGGAACCTGCCCGCGCTCGATCAGGCCCAGGTCGCGCCGGTCAAGTTCGCCGGCGCGGTTGCGCTCGATCAGCGTGTCGATCTCGGCCGTGCGTGCGTGGAGCTGCTCGCGCTCGGCGGCGATCGAGTCGCGTGCGGCACGCTCAGCCTGCTTGCGGGTCATGCGCTGAGCCTGGAATGCCTTGGCGCGGTCGCGAAATGCTCCGTCCAGGTCCATGACCCGCTGAACCAGGCCAATGCGCTCGGCCTTGAGGTCTGCGATGTTGCCGATTCGCTCGCCGGTCAGGGCTGGGCGGATCTCGTCCAGGGCCTGCTGCTCTGCCGACCGATACAGGGCGGCTTGGTCAGCCTCCAGCTGTCTGACCATGCCGGCACGCAAGGCCACGTCGGGGTCCTCATCGAACAGGCGGCCCAGATCAATATCGCGAGGAAGATCCGCCCCGCGCACTGCTGTTCCCGCGTTCAGCGATGTCTCGACCTGGGGTGTTTCGGTCGCTATCCGGCGGCGCAGCGCATCGGTCACCGCGCCACCCACGGAATGCAGGCCTCCCCCGAGCAGGCCGCCCAAGGCGATGTTGGCCAGGGAGTCGGACAACCCGTACTCCGTCTGGTCAGACTGCGCAGCCAGCAATGGCAGAGGCTCCAGGATGGCTGCCCCCACTGCCCCCTC
>NZ_JBCGFQ010000064.1:0-25267 GCF_040984075.1 Pseudomonas sp. I2 | reverse complement strand
AGTCCGGGGCGTCTTGGGGCTGCCTTGCAGCCCATCGCCGGCCAGCCGGTTCCCATAGAATTGTCTGTATGCCACATGATTGATGGACACCGCAGTCCCCTGTGGGAGCCGGCTTGCCGGCGATGGGGCGCGAAGCGGCCCCAAATGAGATCTGCCACTGGGCCGAGTCGATCACAGATGACGGGCTTGCCCGCGAATGGGGGGAGGCCGAGGAGGAGGCAGGAGAACACTCTCCTGCCTATATAGAGGAAGGGCGATCAGTTGTCGCTGGTAGCGTTGCTCTTGCGCCGTGGGATACCCAGGCGCTGGCGCCGCTCCCACAGGCACTTGCGGCTGACGCCCAGCTTGCGGGCCAGCTCGGTCTCGGTCATGTGGTCCTGGTGTTCGAGGACGAAGTGCTGGAAGTAGTCTTCCAGCGAGAGGTCCTCGGTCGGCTCGTGGCTGGCGTTGTTGGCGCTGGCGTTGGATGCGGACGGGCTGCTGTCGAAGGCTTCCTCGTCCTCCAGGTCGCTCAGCTCGATGTCGATGCCCAGCAGGTCGGCGGAGATTTCCGCGCTCTCGCTGAGGATCACCGCGCGTTCCACTGCGTTCTCCAGTTCACGCACGTTGCCCGGCCAGCCGTAGTGGCGGATCGCTTGCTCGGCCTCGCTGGAGAAGTGCAGGTCGTCACGCCCGATGCGTGCGCTCTGGCGAGCCAGGAAGGCATTGGCGATCTCGTTGACATCGCTGCCGCGCTCACGCAGGGCCGGCAGTTTCAGGGCGATGACGTGCAGGCGGTAATAAAGGTCTTCACGGAACTGGCCGGCCTTGGCCAGGTTCTTCAGGTCGCGGTGGGTCGCGGCGATCAGGCGTACGTCGACTTTCTGCGACTGCACCGAGCCGACTCGGCGGATCTCGCCTTCCTGCAGCACACGCAGCAGGCGCGCCTGGGCCTCCAGCGGCAGTTCGCCGATCTCGTCGAGGAACAGGGTGCCGCCGTCGGCCGCTTCCACCAGGCCCGCACGGCCGGCGCTGGCGCCGGTGAAGGCGCCTTTCTCGTGGCCGAACAGCTCCGACTCGATCAGGGTTTCCGGAATGGCCGCGCAGTTCACCGAGATCATCGGTGCCTTGGCCCGCCGCGACAGGTTGTGCAGGGCTCGGGCGACCAGTTCCTTGCCGGTGCCGGACTCACCCTGGATCAGTACATTGGAATCGGTGGGCGCGACCTTGCGGATCTTGCCGTACAGGTCTTGCATGGGCGGGCATGAGCCGATGATGCCGATCTCGCCGTTGGCCGCTGCGGCGCTGCTCTTGTCGGCCGTGACGGCCCTGCCGTTGGCCCGTGGTTCGGCGCTGGTGGGGGCGGCCGGGGCGTTTTGCCGGTCGCGCAGGATGCGCGCCACGGCCTGGAGCATCTCGTCGTGGTCGAAGGGCTTGGCGATGTAGTCCACCGCGCCCATTTTCATCGAGTCCACCGCCGAGCGCAGGCTGGCGTAGCTGGTCATGATCAGCACCGGCGTGCCCTGGCCGAGCTTGATCAACTCGGTGCCGGGGGCGCCGGGCAGGCGCAGGTCGCTGACGATCAGGTCGAAGGTGGCAATGCTGAAGCGCTCCTGGGCTTCCTGCACCGAGCCGGCCTCGCTGACCTGGTACTGGTTGCGTTCGAGCAGGCGGCGCAGGGCCGAACGGATGATGGTTTCGTCTTCGACGATCAGAATGTGCGGCATTGATTCAATTCTCTCGACGGTCTCGAATTTCAGGGGACGTCGCTACGACATGCCGGGGCAGGGTCACGCGGATCCGGGTGCCACGCTGCCGTTCGATATCGGCCGGGCTGTCGATGGTGATTTGCCCATAATGCTCTTCCACGATGGAATAGACCAGAGCAAGCCCAAGTCCGGTGCCTTCGCCCGGGTCCTTGGTGGTGAAGAAAGGTTCGAACAGGCGGTCCATGATGTTCTTCGGGATCCCGCTGCCCTCGTCCTCGACGATCAGGTCGACGGTGTGCTCGTTCGTTTCGCTGCGCACCCGCACGGCGCTGCCGGGCGGCGAGGCGTCACGGGCATTGGAGAGCAGGTTGATCAGCACCTGGGCCAGACGCTGGGGGTCGCCCTCGACCCAGTGGTCGGGGTCGCAGAGGTTGAAGAACTGTACTTCGAAATTGCGCCGGTTCAACGCCAGCAGACCAATGGCATCCTGCGCCACCTCGGCCAGGCACACCGGCTCCTCGCTGTTCTGGTGGCTGCCGCCGGCATGGGCGAAGCTCATCAGCGACTGGACGATGCGCGAGACGCGCTTGGTCTGCTCGATGATCTGGCTGGACAGCTCGGTGATCTCGCCATCGTCCTCGCGCTCCTCGCGCAGGTTCTGCGCCAGACAGGCGATGCCGGTGATCGGGTTGCCGATCTCGTGGGCCACGCCCGCGGCCAGGCGGCCGATGCTGGCCAGGCGCTCGGAGTGCACTAGCTTGTCTTCCAGGGCCTGGGTCTCGGTGAGGTCCTCGACCAGCAGCACCAGGCCGCTGTTGCCGGGCGACAGCGGTTCGGCGATGGCGGCCTTGTGCAGGTTGAGCCAGCGGGTCTGGCCGTCCAGGGCCAGGCGCTGCTTGTGCAGGTGTTCGTCGGGCACGTTGATGAAGTTCTGCAGCAGGCTGCGCCAGGGCTCCGCGACGGTGACCAGGCGCGAGCCGACCACGTGCTTGGCGGCGACCCCGGTCAGCTCCTCCATGGCCTTGTTCCACATCAGGATCTCCTGGTCCTTGGCCAGCGAGCAGACGCCCATGGGCAGTTCCTGCAGGGTCTGACGGTGGTAGCGGCGCAGGGCATCGAGTTCGGCGGCAAGGCCGGTCAGGCGCGAGTGGTAGTCTTCCAGGCGGCTTTCGATGAAGTGAATGTCTTCGGTGACGTAGTTCTCGTTGCCGGACTTGTACGGCAGGAAGGTCTCGACCATGTCCTGGGCCACGCTCGGGCCCATCAGGCCGGACAGGTTGGCCTCGATGCGGTCGCGCAGCCGGCGCAGGGCATAGGGGCGACGCTCGTCGAAGGGCAGGTAGAGGTCGCGCAGGGCCTGTTCGACTTCCTTCTGCGCAGCCTTGGCGCCCAGTGGCTTGGCCAGCTGGGTGGCGAACTCCTGTGGCGAGGCGGCGTGCAGTTCGCGGCGCTGGGGGCGGCGCACGTTGTCCACCGCACAGGCCTCGGCCGCGCTGACTTCTTCGCTGCTGGCATTGGTGAACAGCGAGATCAGGGTGAACAGCAGGACGTTGGCCGCCAGCGAGGCGATCGCCGCCATGTGCCAGCTGGTGTCGTCCAGCACGTAGATCATGTTCAGCAACGGGATATAGAAGCCTTGCAGGTTGCCCAGCAGGGGCAGCAGCATGGTCACCATCCACACCGAGATGCCCGCCAGCAGGCCGGCGATGAAACCGCGCCGGTTGGCGGTCGGCCAGTACAGCACCGAGAGCACGCCGGGCAGGAACTGCAAGGTGGCGACGAAGGCGACGATACCCAGGTTGGCCAGGCTCTGGTGGTAGTTCTGGGTCAGGTAGAAGACGAAGCCTGCGGCGATGATGGCGACGATCAGGGCGCGCCGGGTCCACTTCAGCCAGCGGTAGATGTTGCCTTCGGCCGGCGGCTGGTAGAGCGGCAGCACCAGGTGGTTGAGGGCCATGCCCGAGAGGGCCAGGGTCGTGACGATGATCAGCCCGCTGGAAGCGGATAGCCCACCGACATAAGCCAGCAGGGTCAGGGCCTGGTTGTCGGCGGCGATCCCCAGGCCGAGGGTGAAGTACTCCGGGTTGGTGCTCGCCCCCAGGCGCAGGCCTGCCCAGAGGATCAGCGGCACGGCCAGGCTCATCAGCAGCAGGAACAGCGGCAGGCCCCAGCTGGCGCTGACCAGCGAGCGGGGGTTGAGGTTCTCGGTGAAGGCCATGTGGTACATGTGCGGCATGACGATGGCCGAGGCGAAGAACACCAGCAGCAGGGTGCGCCATGGCCCCTCCTGCAAGGGTGTGTGCAGCGCGGCCAGCGCGGTCTGGTTCTGCAGCAGCCAGACTTCCAGCTGGTGCGGGCCACCGAACACGCCGTACAGCGCGTACAGGCCGATGCCGCCCAAGGCCAGCAGCTTGATCACCGATTCGAAGGCGATGGCGAACACCAGGCCTTCGTGCTTCTCGCGCGTGGCGATGTGGCGCGAGCCGAAGAAGATGGTGAAGAGAATGATCAGCACACAGAAGGCGAAGGCCACCCGGGCCTTCACCGGCTCACCGGTAAGGATGCTGATCGAGTCGGCCACCGCCTGGATCTGCAGCGCCAGCAGAGGCAGCACGCCGACCAGCATGAAGATGGTGGTCAGCGCACCGGCCCAGGTGCTGCGGAAACGAAATGCCAGCAGGTCGGCCAGCGACGAGAGCTGGTAGGTGCGGGTGATCTTGAGGATCGGGTAGAGCAGCACCGGTGCCAGCAGGAAGGCCCCGGAGACCCCCAGGTAGCAGGCCAGGAAGCCATAGCCGTACTGGTAGGCCAGGCCCACCGAGCCGTAGAACGCCCAGGCACTGGCATAGACGCCCAGCGACAGGGTGTAGGTCAGTGGGTGGCGGATGAGCGAACGCGGGATCAGCCCTCGTTCGCTGATCCAGGCCACGCCGAACAGCACCAGCAGGTAGGCGGCGCTGATCAGGATCATCTGGGTCAGGCTAAAGCTCATCGGCATCTCGTTGGCTCTGCAGGATGAAGGTGACGACGATCAGGATCAGCCAGAGCAGGTAGGGGCGGTACCAGGCACCGGTCGGTTCGATCCACCAGTCCATGATGGCCGGGGAGAACAGGTAGATCCCCACGACCAGAAGCAGGACCAAACGATAGATGTACATGCTGGCCTCGATGGTTGGGCGCTGCGGGCTTGGACTTATTATTGGCGCAAATGGCTGCGGCGATGCTAGCGGGATTCAGCCTTGCTCGGCAACAATTTGAATTTGTTGGATTTTTCCAAGCGCTCTCCACTTATCCCTGGAGCCCCTTGGCCATCAATGCAGCTCGGCCTCTGGCAGGGTGCGCTGCCGTGCGATGGCCTCGGGGCGCCAGCGCTGGCGCGCCACCGCCAGCACTTCGGCGGGGCTGGCGCTTTCCAGCGCCGGCTCCGTGACCTGGCCCAGGGCCCGCAAGGCGCGCAACAGCAGCGGCGTGGCCTGGTCGGCCGCCAGTGGCGGCGAGCGATACGACTTGCCCAGCTTGTGCCCGTCCGGCTGCACGATCAAGGGAATGTGCAGGTAACGCGGCTGGGAAAATCCCAGCAGTTCCTGCAGGTACAGCTGGCGTGGGGTGTTGTCCAGCAGGTCGGCGCCGCGCACGATGTCGGTGACGCCCTGCCAGGCATCGTCCAGCACCACTGCCAGTTGGTAGGCATAGAGCCCATCCCGGCGCTGGATGACGAAGTCGCCCACGTCGCGGCCCAGGTGCTGTTGGAAATCGCCCTGGACCCGGTCGGTGAAGCGGTAGACCAGCTCCGGCACCCGCAGGCGGATCGCCGCTCCTTCGCGGGCATGGCCCGCGTTGCGGCACAGCCCCGGGTACACTCCGCCATAAGCTTCGAGCTGCTTGCGCGAACAGGTACAGGCGTAGGCCAGGCCCATGCTCAGTAGGCGTTCGACCACCTCGGCATAGGCTTCGTGGCGCAGGCTCTGGTACACCACCTCGCCATCCCATTCCAGGCCATAGCGCTCCAGGGTTTGCAGGATGGCATCCCGGGCGCCGGGCATCTCCCGCGGTGGGTCGGTGTCTTCCACGCGCAGCAGCCAGCGGCCTGCGGCGGCGCGGGCATCGAGCCAGGAGGCGAGGGCGGCGACCAGCGAGCCGAAGTGCAGGAAGCCACTGGGGGTGGGGGCGAAACGCCCAATGTAGCGGGAGTCGTTCATGGTTTTTTGCAGGGCTACCAAATGAAACGGGGCGCCTATAGCGCCCCGTTCGGTCGGGAATCAGGTCAACCCTTGCCGACCTGCTTTTCCTTCTTCTCCGCCAGCTCCTTGCAGTCGAAGCACAGGTCGGCGGTAGGGCGGGCCTCCAGGCGGCGCAGGCCGATTTCGACGCCGCAGGCCTCGCACCAGCCGTACTCTTCGTCCTGGATGGACTGCAGGGTCTTGTCGATCTTCTTGATCAGCTTGCGCTCGCGATCGCGGTTGCGCAGTTCCAGGGCGAACTCTTCTTCCTGGCTGGCACGGTCGGCGGGGTCGGGGAAGTTGGCCGCTTCATCCTTCATGTGGTCTACGGTCCGATCCACACTGGTCATCAGCTCTTGCTTCCAGGCGCTCAGGAGCTTGATGAAATGCTTGCGCATGGGTTCACCCATGTACTCCTCGCCCGGTGTTTCCTTATAGGGTTCGACACCGTACATGGTCTGACCGGCTTTTTGCTTTTCTACGGTGGACATGAATAGACCGCCTCTCACTCATCTGATCCAATGCGCAGGCTGCTCCATCTCCGGCGACCGCCGGCCCTGCGACTGCGAGCCGCCGAACTTACCAGATAGATCGGGGGTGCGCTACCCCGCCCGATCCTAGGAATTGACAGCAGCGCTAGCCGCGCGTTCGATGCTGCGCAAGGGTAGAATCAACAGTTTAGACCCAATTGAGAGAAGGCCCATGGCCCAGCCCCACAGTGCGCGTAGTCGCGCCATCGAACCCTTCCACGTCATGGCCTTGCTGGCACGTGCCAACGAGTTGCAGGCGGCCGGCCATGATGTCATTCACCTGGAGATCGGCGAGCCGGACTTCACCACCGCCGAGCCCATCGTGGCAGCGGGCCAGGCGGCGCTGGCCGCCGGCCATACCCGTTACACCGCCGCCCGTGGATTGCCGGCGCTGCGCGAGGCGATCGCCGGCTTCTATGGTCAGCGCTATGGCGTCGACCTCGACCCCGAACGCATTCTCATCACGCCGGGTGGCTCCGGTGCTCTGCTGCTGGCCAGCAGCCTGCTGGTCGACCCTGGCAAGCACTGGCTGCTGGCAGACCCTGGCTACCCGTGCAATCGTCACTTCCTGCGCCTGGTAGAAGGCAGTGCGCAGCTGGTACCGGTGGGCCCCGAAGTCAACTACCAACTGACCGCCGACCTGGTCGAGCGCCACTGGGACAAGGACACCGTGGGCGCCCTGGTGGCTTCGCCGGCCAACCCCACCGGTACGGTGCTCGACCGTCAGGCCCTGGCCAGCCTGTCCCAGGCCACCCGCGAACGCCATGGCCACCTGGTGGTGGACGAGATCTACCATGGCCTGACCTATGGCATGGACGCGCCGAGCGTGCTGGAAGTGGATGACCAGGCGTTTGTCCTGAATAGTTTTTCCAAGTATTTCGGCATGACCGGCTGGCGGCTTGGCTGGCTGGTGGCGCCACCCTCTGCGGTGGGCGACCTGGAAAAGCTGGCGCAGAACCTCTACATCAGTGCCCCGAGCATGGCCCAGCATGCCGCGCTGGCGTGCTTCGAGCCGCAGACCCTGGCGATTCTCGAGGCGCGTCGCGCCGAGTTCGCCCGCCGTCGCGACTTCCTGCTGCCGGCCCTGCGCGAGCTGGGCTTCGGCATTGCCGTGGAGCCCCAGGGCGCTTTCTACCTGTACGCCGACATCAGTGCCTTCGGCGGCGATGCCTTTGCCTTCTGCCGGCATTTCCTGGAGACCGAGCACGTGGCATTCACCCCGGGCCTGGATTTCGGCCGCCACCAGGCCAGCCACCATGTGCGTTTCGCCTACACCCAGAGCCTGCCGCGCCTGGAAGAGGCGGTGCAGCGTATCGCCCGTGGCCTGCGGAGCTGGCAAGGCTGATGCTGTTCTTTCCCGAACTCGAACAGGCGCGCCTGCTGCGTCGCTACAAACGCTTCCTGGCCGACATCGAGCTGGCCAACGGCGAACAGTTGACCATCCACTGCCCCAACACCGGCTCCATGCTCAACTGCATGCGTGAAGGCGGGCAGGTCTGGTTCAGCCGCTCCAACGACCCCAAGCGCAAGCTGCCGGGCACCTGGGAGATCAGCGAGACACCCCAGGGACGCCTGGCCTGTGTCAACACCGGCCGGGCCAATGCCCTGGTCGAGGAGGCGCTGCGCGCCGGGCTGATCGCCGAACTGGCCGGGTTCACCGCGCTCAGGCGTGAAGTGGCCTATGGCGAGGAGGGCAGCCGGGTGGATTTTCGCCTGGAGTTCGCCGAGGGCCCGGCCTATGTGGAGGTCAAGAGCGTCACCCTGGGCTACCCGGACACCCCGGTCGCCGCCTTCCCCGATGCGGTGACCCAGCGCGGTGCCAAGCACCTGCGTGAGTTGGCGGCCCTGGCGCGCCAGGGTATCCGTGCGGTGCAGCTGTATTGCGTGAACCTCACCGGGATAGAAGCGGTGCGCCCAGCTGAGGAGATCGACGCCGCCTACGCCCAGGCCCTGCGCGCCGCGGTGGCGGATGGTGTCGAGGTCCTGGCCTATGGCACACGCCTGGATGCCTCGCGAATCGTCATCGACCGCCCGCTGCCGGTGCTGCTCACGCCTTGAGCCAGATGCCCTGGCTGTCTTCCAGGCAGTCCAAGGCTTGTAGCCGGTCACCTTCGCAGGGGCCGGCCACGCATTCGCCGCTCTCGATCAGGAACAGTGCCCCATGATGGGCGCAATGGATCAGGCTGGCGCTGTCGTCGAGAAAGGCGTTTTCATCCCAGTTCAGGGCGATGCCCCGGTGCGGGCAGCGGTTGCGATAGAGATAGACCCGGCCCTGGCGGCGCACGCCGAACAGTCGTTCGCCAGCTACGCTGAAGGCGCGGCTGTGGCCTTCGGCGAGGTCGGTGGAGGTGCAGAGAAAATGCATCGCAGGGTACGGCTCGTGTAACGAAGGGATGGCTTGACGCTTCAATGCGAATAATTATCAAATTGCCCGCATGCGCTGTGTACGCCTGCCTATGGTGCGCAGTTCCGCCGTCCGCCACAAGGCGTGCGGCCTGCCTTCTGCAAAGGAATACGATGATGCGTCGTCCCGCTGCCCTGGCCGCCTTGTGCGCCGGCCTTGTCCTCGCCACCCAGGCCCTGGCCGCCGAGCTGCCGCAACGCTGGGTCAGTGCCGGTGGCGCCTTGAGCGAGTGGATCAGTGCCTTGGGCGGCGAGCAGCGCCTGGTGGGCGTCGATACCACCAGCCAGCACCCCGAATCGCTCAAGGCCTTGCCCAGCATCGGCTACCAGCGCCAGTTGTCCGCCGAGGGCATTCTCAGCCTGCGTCCGGATGTGCTGGTCGGCACCGAGGAGATGGGCCCGCCACCGGTGCTGGCGCAGATCCGCAAGGCCGGTGTGCGGGTCGAGCTGTTCTCCAGCAAGGCCGAACTGGGGGCCGTGGACGAGAACCTCAAGCATTTGGGCAGCCTGCTGGGGGCCGAGCAGAAGGCCGCCGAGCTCGCCGCCGGGTACCACCAGCAGCTCGACGCGCTGCAGGCCAAGGTCAAGCAGGCCCAGGCCAGCCAGCAGGCGCCGGGCGTGCTGCTGCTGGTCGGCCATGCCGGCGCCAAGCCGCTGATCGCCGGGCAAGGCACGGCCGGCGACTGGCTGCTGCGCCAGGCCGGCGCGCGCAACCTGGCCGATCACCAGGGCTACAAGAACTTTTCCGTGGAGGCCTTGGCGGCCCTGGACCCGGATGTGGTGGTGTTCTCCGACCGCAGCCTGAGCGGCGAGCAAGCCTTGCAGGCGCTGCTCAAGGAGAACCCGGCCCTGGCCGCTTCCCGGGCGGTGCGTGACAAACGCCTGGTGTCCCTCGATTCGACCCTGTTGGTCGGTGGCCTGGGGCCGCGCCTGCCGGCCACCCTGCATGAGCTGGCTGGCGCCTTCTATCCGGCGGCCAAGGGCTCGCTCGCCCAATGAAGCGGCGGGTCCAGCCGCGCACGCTGTTCATCTGCCTGACCCTGCTGTGCCTGCTGGCGATCTGGCTGTCGCTGGCCCTGGGCCCGGTAAGCCTGCCGTTGTTCGACACCTTGCGCGCCGGCTTGCACCTGTTGGGGCTGCCCATCGCCGCCGAGGGCCTGGAGCAGGCCGGGATGATCCTGGGGCAGATCCGCCTGCCGCGTACCTTGCTGGGGCTGGCGGTCGGGGCGGTGTTGGCGCTCTGCGGGGTGGCCATGCAGGGGCTGTTCCGCAATCCCCTCGCCGACCCGGGGTTGGTCGGGGTCGCCAGTGGTGCGGCCCTGGGGGCGGCGGTGGCGATCGTCGGCGGTAGCTGGCTGGGCGGTATTCCGGAAGTGCTCGCACCTTACCTGTTGTCGGTCTGTGCGTTCATCGGCGGCCTCGGGGTGACGGCGCTGGTCTACCGCCTGGGCCGTCGCGACGGCCAGACCAATGTCGCCACCATGCTGCTGGCCGGGATCGCCCTGACCGCCCTGGGCGGCTCGGCGGTCGGCCTGTTCACCTACCTGGCCGACGACGCCACCCTGCGTACCTTGACCTTCTGGAACCTGGGCAGCCTCAATGGCGCCAGCTACGAACGCCTGTGGCCCTTGCTGCTGGTGGCCGTGGCGGTGGCACTGTGGCTGCCGCGGCGTGCCCAGGCACTCAATGCCTTGTTACTGGGTGAGTCGGAGGCGCGCCATCTGGGGATCGAGGTGGAGTCGCTCAAGCGCGAACTGGTGTTCTGTACCGCCCTGGGCGTGGGCGCGGCCGTCGCTGCTGCCGGGCTCATCGGTTTCATCGGCCTGGTGGTGCCGCACCTGGTACGCCTGGTGGCAGGGCCCGATCACCGGGTGCTGTTGCCGGCTTCGTTGCTGGCGGGTGGCTCGCTGCTGCTGTTCGCCGACCTGGTGGCACGCCTGGCCCTGGCGCCGGCGGAGCTGCCGATTGGTATCGTCACGGCTTTCATCGGCGCGCCGTTCTTCCTGTTCCTGCTGGTTCGAGGGCGGCACTGATGCTTGAAGTCGAAGGCCTGCACCTGCGCCGTGGCGCGACCGAGGTGCTGCACGATATCCGGTTGGAACTGCGCCCCAGCCAGGTCCTGGGTGTGCTCGGGCCCAACGGTGCCGGCAAGAGCAGCCTGCTGGCCGCCTTGTGCGGGGAGCTGGCGCCCAGCCAGGGCCGGGTACGCTTGCTGGGGCGCGAGCTGGGGGATTGGACAGGGCAGGAGCGGGCCCGTCGCCTGGCCGTGCTGCCGCAGGTTTCCAACCTTGGCTTTGCCTTTCGCGTCGAGGAAGTGGTTGGCCTTGGCCGGTTGCCCCACGCCAGCGGCCAGCAGCGCGACCGGGAAATCGTCGAAGCGGCCCTGCGCGCGGCGGATGCCAGCCATCTGGTGGAGCGCAGTTACCTGGCGTTGTCCGGGGGCGAGCGCCAACGGGTGCACCTGGCCCGGGTCCTGGCCCAGCTGTGGCCGGGCGAGGAGGGCACCACGCTGCTGCTGGACGAACCGACCTCGATGCTCGACCCGCTGCACCAGCACACGACCCTGCAGGCGGTGCGCAGCTTCGCCGACCGTGGCGCGGCAGTGCTGGTGATCCTGCATGACCTGAACCTGGCGGCGCGCTACTGTGACCATATCCTGTTGCTGGAGCAGGGCCGCTGCCATGCCCTGGATACCCCGCAGCGGGTCCTGACTCCCGATGCGCTCAAAGCGGTGTTCGGCATCGACGTGCTGGTCCAGCCGCATCCGGAGCGTGGTCATCCGCTGATCATCACCCGCTAGGAGGCTTCCCCCATGCGCCATCCCTTGTTGTGCGGCCTGCCGATCCTGCTGGCCCTGGTGCTGGTGGGCTGCCAGGCCAGCTTGCCAGCCCTGCCTGCGTGGCAGAGCAGCGAGGGGCGCGACAGTACGCAACTGGGGCAGATCCGTGACCTGGCCAGTGGCGAGGTGCTCAGCCCCGGGCAACTGGTGGCGCGCCTGGCCCAGGCGCCACGGGTACTGGTGGGAGAAAAGCACGACAACCCCGATCATCACGCTCTGCAACTGTGGTTGCTGCGCGCCCTGGAAGCCCACCGTCCCCAGGGCAGCCTGCTATTGGAGATGCTGCAGCCTTCGCAGCAGCCGCTGGTCGATGCGCTGCAAGGCCAGGCGACGCTGCCCGAGGACCTGCCCAAGGCCTTGGCCTGGCAGGAGGGCTGGGACTGGCAGTTGTACGGGCCGATCGTGCGGGAGGCGTTGCGGCGCCCCGTCCCGCTGCTGGCGGCCAACCTGTCGCAGGATGAAGTACGCCAGGCCTATCGCGATTCGCCGGTGTTGCCAGGAGAGCGCTCGAATGCGCCGGTCGTGAAGGCTGCGCTGCTCGAGCAGGTGCGCGCCGGGCACTGTGGCCTGCTGCCTGAAACGCAGCTACCCGCCATGCTGGCTGTCCAGCAGCAACGTGATCGGCGTATCGCCGAGCGGGTACTCGCCGCTGCGCAACCGGCCTTGCTGTTCACGGGCAGCTACCACGCGCGCAAGGACCTGGGGGTACCACTGCACCTGGCCGACCTGGGGGCCCAAGGCGAGACGAAGGTGCTGTTGCTGGCGGAGGTTGGCGAGCAGGTTGGGCCGGGCATGGCCGATTATGTGTGGTACACCGCAGCCTTGCCGGAGCAGGACTACTGTGCCCAGTTGCGGCGCTGATCGCGCTCGGCCGGGTTCGGAATTTCCAGGCAAAAAAAGACCCGGCAAATTGCCGGGTCAATAACCGTGATTAGCCTGATGAGGAGATAATCTGAAAGTCCGAACCAGGGGCTGTCAGTTTATCCAACCAGTCTCGCGACCAGTTGTGATAATCATAACGATTCTCATTTCGTCGTCAATACCTTCGCTCCGATTATTTTGATTTTTTTTGCGCAGGGCTCTTGGCATCCAGTTGTTGGTCGAGTGCCTGCTTGCGCTCGGGCGGCAGGTCGTTCCAGTGCATGTCGAGCAGTGCCGCCTCGATCGAGTACAACAGCACCTTCGAGGCCCGGAAGCCCCGCGACTTCACGGCCTGGTAGGCACCGACCGCGCCCAGCCGGCGCAGGTCCGAGGCACTGTGGATGCCGACGGCGTGGAGCCATTGCGCGGAGGTCTTGCCAAGATTTCTCAGATGCTGCAATTCATCGTTCATCGGGCCTCCTTGCGATGGCTGAACGAGTGTCGTGGGGATAAATCGCGAGCAGGTCAGAGAGGAGTGTAGCGGGGGTTGGGAAATACGCGGCCTTTTGCCATCGGCGAGGGGCGAGGTAGGGCTGCGCGATGCCAGGAATCGGGACTGCTTCGCAGTCCATCGCCGGCAAGCCCACACGCAGGGTGCAGCGGTGCTCACACCACATCATCAGCCATGCAGAGGGCTGTGGGGGAGTCGGCTTGCCGGCGATAGGGCATACCCAGGGCCCGAGCCAACCACGAATGATGCGGCTTGCCGGGGCATCTTGTGGGAGCGGCCTTGTGTCGCGAAAAGACTGCTTAGCAGCCCCAGGATCCCCGCCGCCCCACCAGGATCCTGGTTGTGCCTCAGATACCCGGCAGGCGCTGGCGGATCTGCTCGATCAACTGGTCCATGCTGGCGCTTTCCTGAGTGTCCACACGCTTGCTGTGTTGCTGTTCATTGGCATCCAGCGGGTCGCGGCTGGCCTGTTGCGCCTTGATCACCTCCAAGGTGGCGTCGGAGGGGTCGTCGTTCGCCGCCTGGCGCTGTTCCAGCCAGCTGGCGATGACCGCATCCGGGGCATGGCAGTCGAGGATCAAGAAAGGCACGCCAGTCTCGCTGGCGACCTCTGCCGCCGCCTGGCGCTGCTCATGCTTGAGGTAGGTGGCATCGAGCACCACCGGGAAACCGGCACGCAGGATGATCGCGGCCAGGTCATGCAGGCGCTGGTAGGTGGCGCGGCTGGCGTCCTGATCGTAGATCCCGGTTTGCACCTGCCCGCTGTTCTGCAGCGTCTGCTCGCCGAACAGGCGCTTGCGCTCGACATCCGAGCGCACGCGGATCGCCCCCAGCGACTCGACCAGGCGCATGGCCACGTGGCTCTTGCCCACTGCCGAGACACCGTGGGTGATGGCCAGCAGGCGCGAAGGGATGGCGCTGTAGCTCTCTGCCAGATTGGCGTAGTTGCGATAGGTACGCAGGGTGGTGGCGCGCTGCACGCCATCGGCTCCGGCCGGCATGCTGAACAGGGCGACCTTGGCGCGTACCAGGGCGCGGTAGGCCTTGTAGAAGTTGAGCAGCTCCAGGCCTTCGTAGTCGCCGGTCAGTTCCAGGTACTGGCTGATGAAACGCCGGGCCAGGCATTTGAGGCCGCGGTCTTCCAGGTCCATGGCCAGGAAGGCGGTATCGGCGTAGACATCGGTCAGGCGGAACGGCTCGTTGAACTCGATGCAGTCGAAGATCACTACCTTACCGTCGATCAGGGTGGCGTTGCCCAGGTGGACGTCGCCGTGGCATTCGCGGATGAAGCCGTTGGCCTTGCGTGCCGCGAGCAGGTCGTACAGGCGGTCGAAGCTGGCGCGGGCCCAGGCCTGCAGGTTGTCCAGTTGCTGCAGGTCGGCCTTGTCGTTGAGGAACGGACGGATCTGCTCGAAGTTCTGCTCCACCGGCGCCATGACGCTTTCCGGCGTACCCAGCGGGTGTTCGACCGGGACCCTGGGCGCCTGCAGGTGGAATTCGGCGAGCTGCCGGGCCATCTGGTCGATGTGGCCGGCGTTCAGTTCACCGTTGGCCTGCAAGGTCGCGAGCATCTGGCCCTGGGGGAACTGGCGCATCTTCAGGGCGTACTCGATCGGCTCGCCTTCGCCATCCAATTGCGGGGCCTCGGGGCTACCGGTGATCGGCAACACTTCCAGGTACAGACCGTCGGTCAGGCGCTGGTTCAGGCGCAGTTCTTCGTGGCAGAAGTGGCGGCGCTGGTCCAGGGCGGTGAAGTCGAGGAAGCCGAAGTTCATCGGCTTCTTGATCTTGTAGGCGTACTCGCCGGTCAGCAGCACCCAGGAGATATGCGTCTCGATGAGTTGGAACCCGTCTACCGGATGCGGGTAGAGGGCGGGGTTCTGCAGTGCGCTGATCAGGGCTTGGCTCACGGGCAATCCTTCAGGAGTCAGGGAATTCGAAAGCGACATTATGGTCAATGGTGCCGTCCCTGCATACCGCCGGAAATACTGGCGATCGTACGCGGTTGTCCGAATCGGCCCACAGGCCACCAGCCCTTGCAAAGTGCGTATAATCCGCCGCCATGACTCGTACCCGAAATCCCCGTACCCCCAAGAAACGCCCCGGTGGCCGCTCCCGCGCCTGGCTGGGCTGGGCCCTGAAGCTCAGCCTGGTCGGCCTGGTCGTGGTCGCCGGCTTTGCGATCTACCTCGATGCCGTCGTCCAGGAGAAGTTCTCCGGCAAGCGCTGGACCATCCCGGCCAAGGTGTATGCCCGGCCGCTGGAGCTGTTCGTCGGCCAGAAACTGAGCCGCAACGACTTCCTCACCGAGCTCGATGCCCTTGGCTATCGTCGCGAGAACGCCGCCAACGGCCCTGGCGCCGCCTCGGTCAACGGCAATACCGTCGAGCTCAATACCCGCGGCTTCCAGTTCTACGAGGGCATGGAGCCGGCGCAGTTCGTCCGTGTGCGCTTCTCCGGTGACTACGTGGCGGGCCTGTCCGGGGCCAACGGCGGCAAGCTCGATGTGGTGCGCCTGGAGCCGCTGATGATCGGCGGCATCTATCCGAAGAACCTCGAAGACCGCATCCTGATCAAGATCGACCAGGTGCCGCCGTACCTGCTGGAAACCCTGGTGGCCGTGGAAGACCGCGACTTCTACAGCCATTTCGGTGTCTCGCCCAAGTCCATCGTCCGGGCCGCCTGGGTCAACACCTCGTCGGGTGCCATGCGCCAGGGCGGCAGTACCCTGACCCAGCAGTTGGTCAAGAACTTCTACCTGACCAACGAGCGCAGCCTCAGCCGTAAGCTGACCGAAGCCATGATGGCCGTGTTGCTCGAACTGCACTACGACAAGCGCGAGATCCTCGAGGCCTACCTCAACGAGGTTTTCGTCGGCCAGGATGGCCAGCGCGCGGTGCATGGCTTCGGCCTGGCCAGCCAGTTCTTCTTCAGCCAGCCGCTGTCGGAGCTCAAGCTGCACCAGATCGCCCTGTTGGTGGGCATGGTCAAGGGACCGTCCTACTACAACCCGCGCCGCTATCCCGAGCGCGCCCTGGCCCGTCGCAACTTGGTGCTCGACCTGCTGGCCGAGCAGGGCGTGGCCAGCCAGGCGGTGGTCGATGCGGCGAAGAAGATGCCGCTGGGCGTGACCAAGCGCGGCAGCCTGGCCGACAGCTCGTTCCCGGCCTTCCTCGACCTGGTCAAGCGTCAGCTGCGCCAGGACTACCGCGACGAAGACCTGACCGAAGAAGGCCTGCGCATCTTCACCAGCTTCGACCCGATCCTGCAGATGAAAGCCGAGACGGCCATGAGCGAGACGTTCAAGCGCCTGGCCGGGCGCAAGGGCGCCGAGGCCGTGGAGTCGGCGATGGTGGTGACCAATCCGGAAACCGGCGAGGTCCAGGCGTTGATCGGCAGCCGTCAGTCCGGTTTCGCTGGCTTCAACCGTGCCATCGACGCGGTGCGGCCGATCGGCTCGCTGGTCAAGCCGGCGGTCTACCTGACGGCTCTGGAAAAACCGAGTCGCTACACACTGACCAGCTGGGTGCAGGACGAGCCGTTCTCGGTGAAAGGGGCCAACGGCCAGGTGTGGCGCCCGCAGAACTACGACCGCCGTCCCCACGGCACCATCTACCTGTACCAGGGGCTGGCCAACTCCTACAACCTGTCCACCGCCAAGATCGGCCTGGAAGTAGGGGTGCCCAACGTGATCAAGACCATTGGCCGGCTCGGCGTGGACGTCGACTGGCCGGCGTTCCCATCGATGCTGCTGGGGGCCGGTGGCATGTCGCCGATGCAGGTCGCGACCATGTACCAGACCATCGCCAATGGTGGCTTCAACACCCCGATACGGGGCATCCGCAGCGTGCTCACCGCCGAGGGCGAGCCGCTCAAGCGCTATCCGTTCCAGATCCAGCAGACCTTCGATCCGGGGGCCATCTACCTGGTGCAGAACGCCATGCAGCGGGTCATGCGCGAAGGCACTGGGCGCTCGGTCTACAACGTGCTGCCTCGCTCCCTGACCCTGGCGGGCAAGACCGGCACCAGCAACGACTCGCGCGACAGCTGGTTCTCCGGCTTCAGCCAGGACCTGCTGGCGGTGGTCTGGCTGGGCCGTGACGACAACGGCAAGACCCCCTTCACCGGCGCCACCGGTGCCTTGCAAGTCTGGACCAGCTTCATGCGCAAGGCAGACCCGCTGCCGCTGGACATGCCGCAGCCGGACAATGTCGTGCAGGCCTGGATCGATCCGTATAGCGGGCAGGGTTCGGACCGCAGCTGTCCGGGGGCGGTGCAGATGCCGTATATTCAGGGGAGCGAACCGCCCGCCGGGGCTGCCTGTGGCGGCGAGCAGAATCCGGCCGAGTCGGTCATGGACTGGGTCAAGGGCTGGATGAATTGAGCACAGGCTGCATTTGAAGAGGTGTGAAGTGAACAAGTGGTGGTTTCCTGCCTTGGCGGCGCTGGCTGTGCTCCACGGCTGTGCCAGCGTGCCGCGCGGCAATATTCCAGTGGTCGACTCGGGCTCCCCGGTATCCAACGGTGAGCGCGTCTCGGCCAACCGTAACGCGACCTATCCGACCAGCGGTGGCACCAGCCAGGCGCAGTCGCTGCCCGAGGACTCCGGGGTGACCGTGATGATCCCGCAGGGCACGGGCTCCACGCCGATCCAGGCTTTCCCGGCCGGCAGCGGCGCCGCACCGATCAGCACCGGGCCGATCACGACCAACCCCAACCCGGTTGCCGACGAGCCGTTCGACATCGCCTCGATGAACAGCGCGCCCAGTCCATCCAGCGCCCCGACCGGCATTCCGTCGGGCAACGTCTCCAGTGGCGGCCTGGCGGCCGACGAGCAGCTCGACGGCCCGGTTCTGGCGCTGCTGACCACCGCTCAGCAACAGCAAGGTGGTGGTGATTTCAACGGTGCGGCCTCGAGCCTGGAGCGCGCCCAGCGCATCGCCCCGCGCGAGCCGCAGGTGCTGTTCCGCCTGGCCCAGGTACGCCTGGCGCAAGGGGATGCGGCGCAGGCCGAGCAACTGGCGCGACGCGCCCTGACTTACGCCAACGGTCGTCCCGACTTGCAGGCCGAGCTGTGGAACACCATCGCCCAGGCCCGCGAGAAGCAGGGCGACAGCGCTGGTGCCGCCCTGGCGCGGCAGAAGGCGCAGGTCAAACTGTGATGGAACAGCGCATCCTCGATATCGCCGATCATTTGCTATTGATCGAGCGCGAGCTGCAGGTCCAGGGCTGGTGGAGCGCCGAACCGCCGAGCGAGCAGGCGCTGGCCAGCGTGGCGCCTTTCGCGGTCGATACCATGAGCTTCGAGCAGTGGTTGCAATGGATCTTCCTGCCGCGCATGAAGTTCATCCTCGAGCACGGCGATCCCCTGCCCAATGCGTCCGGCATCCTGGTCATGGCCGAAACGGTGTTCGTCGATCGTCCGCAAGAGAGTCGTGAGCTGCGGCGCCTGCTGGCAGCGTTCGACCAATTGATCAGCCCTTCCGCCTGATTTCTTCTCTTTTTCCTTCAAGGGCCGCAGATTGTGGCCCTTTTTTGTGGAAATCTTTATTTTTCTGCTGCTGGCTACCTTTTTCGTGGTGGCAGGAATTCATCCTGGGTGAAAATTGGCAATAATTTTTCTTGACTTGCGCGCGGCGAATCAGAAGAATCCAGTTTCCGCTGTAGGGGGACTGCCAGAAGCAGACCCGCTAAGCAGATCATGAGGCGCACACCCGCGCCGACTCGTTACACCCCGCAACGCGTTACCTCGCGCTGGGTGGGAAGACCCCGCAACACTCTGGGGCGATCCCAATACTTGCTCAGTCAGTGCTGACGTTCGCTCATGCTCTGCTTGGCAGTAAACCTATTAAGACCCGCCCGCGTGGGCGGTATTCTGGCGTTTTAGAGGTGAACAACGTGGAGCTTTTATCTGGCGCTGAGATGGTCGTCCGCTTCTTGCGTGACGAAGGCGTTAAGCACATCTACGGGTACCCTGGTGGTGCTCTCCTTCATGTTTACGACGCCCTGTTCAAGGAACCGGAGATCAATCACATCCTGGTTCGCCATGAGCAGGCTGCCACCCATATGGCGGACGGCTACGCCCGTGCCACCGGCAAGGCCGGCGTGGTGCTGGTGACCTCCGGCCCAGGCGCGACCAATGCCATCACTGGCATTGCCACCGCCTACATGGATTCGATCCCGATGGTCATCCTGTCCGGCCAGGTGCCCAGCACCATGGTGGGCACCGATGCCTTCCAGGAAACTGACATGATTGGTATTTCCCGGCCGATCGTGAAGCACAGCTTCATGGTCAAGCATGCCTCGGAAATCCCGGAAGTTCTGAAAAAAGCCTTCTACCTGGCGCAATCCGGCCGTCCCGGCCCGGTCGTGGTCGACATTCCAAAAGATATGACCAACCCGGCCGAGAAGTTCGAATACGTCTATCCGAAGAAGGTCAAGCTGCGTTCCTACAGCCCGGCCGTTCGGGGCCACTCCGGGCAGATCCGCAAGGCGGCCGAGATGCTCCTGGCGGCCAAGCGCCCGGTGGTCTACTCCGGCGGCGGCGTGGTTCTCGGCGGAGGCTCCGAAGCCCTCACCGAGATCGCCAAGTCGCTGAACCTGCCGGTCACCAACACCCTGATGGGTCTGGGTGGCTTCCCGGGTACCGATCGTCAGTTCCTCGGCATGCTCGGCATGCATGGCAGCTACACCGCCAATATGGCCATGCACCATGCCGACGTGATCTTCGCGGTCGGCGCGCGCTTCGATGACCGTGTGGTCAACGGCCCGGCCAAGTTCTGCCCGAATGCCAAGATCATCCACATCGATATCGACCCTGCGTCGATCTCCAAGATGATCAAGGCCGACGTGCCGATCGTCGGGCCGGTCGAGAGCGTGCTGAACGAGATGCTGACCATCCTCAAGGAAATCGGCGAGCAGCCTGAGAAGGCGGCGCTGGATGCCTGGTGGAAGCAGATCGACGAATGGCGCGGCGATCGCGGCCTGTTCCCCTACGACAAGGGCGACGGCAGCATGATCAAGCCGCAGACCGTGATCGAGACCCTCTGCGAAGTGACCAACGGCGATGCCTTCATCACCTCCGACGTGGGTCAGCACCAGATGTTCGCGGCGCAGTACTACCGCTTCAACAAGCCCAACCGTTGGATCAACTCCGGTGGCCTGGGCACCATGGGCTTCGGTTTCCCGGCGGCGATGGGCATCAAGCTCAACTTCCCCGACCAGGACGTGGCCTGCGTGACCGGTGAAGGCAGCATCCAGATGAACATCCAGGAACTGTCCACCTGCATGCAGTACGACCTGCCGGTGAAGATCGTCAACCTGAACAACGGTGTGCTGGGCATGGTGCGCCAGTGGCAGGACATGTCCTACAACGGTCGTCACTCGCACTCCTACGTGGAGTCGCTGCCTGATTTCGTCAAGCTGGTCGAGGCCTATGGCCACGTGGGTATCCGCATCACCAGCCTGAAGGATCTCAAGCCGAAGCTGGAAGAGGCCTTCGCGATGAAAGACCGCCTGGTGTTCATCGATATCGCGGTCGACAGGACCGAGCACGTCTACCCGATGCAGATCAAGGACGGCTCGATGCGTGACATGTGGCTGAGCAAGACGGAGCGTACCTGATATGCGGCACATCATTTCCCTGCTGCTGGAAAACGAACCCGGTGCCTTGTCTCGCGTGGTCGGCCTGTTCTCCCAGCGCAACTACAACATCGAAAGCCTGACCGTGGCGCCGACCGAGGATCCAACCCTGTCGCGCCTGACCCTGACCACCGTTGGTCATGACGAAGTGATCGAGCAGATCACCAAGAACCTGAACAAGCTGGTGGAAGTGGTCAAGCTGGTCGATCTGTCGGAAAGTGCTCACATCGAGCGCGAACTGATGCTGGTCAAGGTCAAGGCCACCGGTGCCCAGCGCGCCGAGATCAAGCGCACCACGGACATCTTCCGTGGCCAGATCGTCGATGTCACCTCCAGCGTGTACACCGTGCAGCTCAGCGGTACCAGCGACAAACTGGACAGCTTCATCCAGGCCATCGGCACCGCGTCGATCCTGGAAACCGTGCGCAGCGGCGTCACCGGCATCGCCCGTGGCGACAAAGTGCTCAGCATCTGAATACTGCAAGACAAGAATCAGTGATGGCTCCGTGAGCCGAGATATAACAGGGGTATTTCATGAAAGTTTATTACGACAAAGACTGCGACCTTTCGATCATCCAGGGCAAGAAAGTCGCCATCATCGGTTACGGCTCCCAGGGCCACGCCCAGGCGTGCAACCTGAAGGACTCCGGTGTGGACGTTACCGTCGGTCTGCGTAAAGGTTCGGCCACCGTCGCCAAGGCAGAAGCCCATGGCTTGAAAGTCGCCGACGTCGCTACCGCCGTCGCCGCTGCCGACCTGGTCATGATCCTGACCCCGGACGAGTTCCAGGGCGCCCTGTACAAGAGCGAGATCGAGCCGAACATCAAGCAGGGTGCTACCCTGGCCTTCTCCCACGGCTTCTCGATCCACTACAACCAGGTCGTGCCGCGTGGCGACCTCGACGTCATCATGATCGCGCCGAAGGCCCCGGGCCACACCGTTCGTTCCGAGTTCGTCAAGGGCGGCGGTATCCCTGACCTGATCGCTGTCTACCAGGACGCTTCCGGCAACGCCAAGAACGTCGCGCTGTCCTACGCCGCTGGCGTCGGCGGTGGCCGTACCGGCATCATCGAAACCACCTTCAAGGACGAGACCGAGACCGACCTGTTCGGTGAGCAGGCCGTTCTGTGCGGCGGTACCGTCGAGCTGGTCAAGGCCGGTTTCGAAACCCTGGTCGAAGCGGGCTACGCGCCAGAAATGGCCTACTTCGAGTGCCTGCACGAGCTGAAGCTGATCGTCGACCTCATGTACGAAGGCGGCATCGCCAACATGAACTACTCGATCTCCAACAACGCCGAGTACGGTGAGTACGTCACGGGCCCAGAGGTCATCAACGAAGAATCCCGCAAGGCCATGCGCAACGCTCTGAAGCGCATCCAGGACGGCGAGTACGCGAAGATGTTCATCTCCGAGGGTGCTACCAACTACCCATCGATGACCGCCAAGCGTCGTAACAACGCCGCTCACGGCATCGAAGTCATCGGCGAGCAACTGCGCTCCATGATGCCTTGGATCTCGGCCAACAAGATCGTCGACAAGACCAAGAACTGATCCTGGTCCGGCGAGATGAAAAACGCGGCTTCGGCCGCGTTTTTTCGTTTACGCGCCCCGCTTCTGGTATAAAGCGACCAACGGCTTGCTGTCAGCACCTGTTTCGCAAGCCCATGTCGAACATTTTCCATCCTGCAAGGTATTTTTCATGAGCGAACGTCCCGAAGAGCCGAACAAGCCCTCCGACGCCGAAAGCCTGCTACCTGTCGATGAACACATCGAGGAAGGGCACGACGCCGAAGGACGCAAGGTCCGGCACCGCGGTATCTACCTGCTGCCCAACCTGTTCACCACCGCCAATCTGTTCGCCGGCTTCTATTCGATCGTCAGCTCCATCAGCGCCCATGGTTATCTCAGCGCGGGCGATCCGCGCGAGGCGAGCAAGTACTTTGCCTTCGCCGCGATCGCCATCTTCGTGGCCATGGTCCTCGACAGCCTGGACGGCCGCGTGGCGCGCATGACCAACACCCAGAGCGCGTTCGGCGCCGAGTACGACTCGCTGTCGGACATGGCCGCTTTCGGCGTGGCGCCCGCATTGCTGGCGTTCGTCTGGGCCCTGGGCGACATGGGCAAGGTCGGCTGGATGGTCGCCTTCATCTATGTGGCGGGGGCCGCGCTGCGCCTGGCGCGCTTCAACACCCAGGTCGGCACCGCCGACAAGCGCTACTTCATCGGCTTGGCCAGCCCGGCAGCCGCAGGCGTGGTCGCCGGTATCGTGTGGGCGTTCAGCGACTACGGTATCCAGGGCTCGAAGCTGTCGTTCCTGGTGGCCTTGCTGGTGGCTGCCGCCGGCATGCTGATGGTGAGCAACATCAAGTACAACAGTTTCAAGGAACTGGACCTCAAGGGCCGTGTGCCGTTCGTGGCGATCCTGGCCGTGGTGCTGGTGTTCGCCGTGGTATTCAGCGACCCGCCGCGTATCCTGCTGCTGATCTTCCTCGGCTATGCGATCTCCGGCCCCGTGCAGTACCTGCTGCGCCGTCGCAAAGCCTGACAACGATTTAATGATGCAATAACCTGCCGGCTCCATAGTCTTACTGGTACATCCGTCACCTGTGCTGTGGAGCCGTCATGCTGATCAAGCTTCCCAGATCGTCCGACTGCAAAGGGTCGGAGATCACCCCCGAAGGTCTTTATCTTTCCCGGCGCACCCTGCTCGGTGGTTCCCTGGCCGGGTTGGCCCTTGGTACGTTGCCGGGCATCGCGCAGGCGGTCGAGGCGTCGCGCTATGCCGATGTCGCGCCAGGTGCCGCACCTGGCTGGTTCATCGACAAGCTCGGCGATACCCGCTGGCAGGCGGTGACGGTCAAGGACGAGGCGATCACGCCGTTCAAGGATGCCACCCACTACAACAACTTCTATGAGTTCGGGCCCGACAAGGGCGATCCGGCGGCCAATGCCGGCAGCCTGAAGACCGAGCCCTGGAGTCTGGTGGTCGATGGCGAGGTCGGCAAGCCCGGACGCTATGCGCTCGAAGACTTCGTCAAGCCTCACCAGCTCGAGGAGCGCATCTACCGGCTGCGCTGTGTCGAGGCGTGGTCGATGGTCATTCCCTGGCTGGGCTTTCCGTTGGCGGCGGTGCTCGAGCAGGTCGAGCCGACCTCCAGGGCGCGCTATGTGCGCTTCGAGACCCTGCAGGACCCACAGAACATGCCCGGGCAGCGCTCAGGCTTCGCCCTGATCGACTGGCCCTACGTGGAAGGCTTGCGCCTGGACGAGGCGATGAACCCGCTGGCGATCATGGCGGTGGGCATGTATGGCCGGGAGTTGCCCAACCAGAACGGTGCGCCGCTGCGCCTGGTGGTGCCATGGAAGTACGGGTTCAAGAGCATCAAGTCGATCGTGCGCATCAGCCTGGTAGCGGATCAGCCGCGGACCACCTGGGAGAGCCTGGCGCCCGATGAGTACGGCTTCTATGCCAACGTCAACCCGACGGTCGATCATCCACGCTGGAGCCAGGCCCGGGAGCGGCGCTTGCCCAGTGGCCTGTTCAGCCCCAATGTGCGCGATACCTTGATGTTCAATGGCTATGCCGATGAAGTGGCGTCGCTGTATACCGGGCTCGACCTGCGGAAGCACTACTGATGCGCTACCCCTGGTTTCGCTTCGCGATCTTCCTGGTGGGGTGTTTCTTTCCCGCCTGGTGGCTGTACGAGGCGGCGATGGACCTGCTCGGCCCGGACCCGGGAAAGATCCTGGTGGATCGCCTGGGGCTGGGGGCGCTGATCTTTCTTTTGGTCACCCTTGCCATGACGCCCTTGCAGCGGTTGACGGGGTGGTCGGGCTGGATCGTCGTGCGCCGGCAGCTCGGCCTGTGGTGCTTTGCCTATATCGTGTTGCACATGACGGCCTACATGGTGTTCATCCTGGGGCTGGATTGGGGGCAGTTGGGCGTGGAGTTGCGCAAGCGCCCCTATATCATCGTCGGCGCCCTTGGTTTTCTCGGGCTGCTGGCGTTGGCCGTCACCTCCAACCGCTACAGCCAGCGGCGTCTGGGCGCCCGTTGGAAGACGTTGCACAAGCTCGTCTACGTGATCCTGGGGTTGGGATTGCTGCATTTCCTGTGGGTGGTGCGTTCCGACCTGAAGGAGTGGGTGCTGTATGCCGCTATCGGGAGTTTTTTGTTGGTGCTGCGGATTCCGGCGGTCTGGCGACGTGTGCCCCGCTTGTTCGGGCGGCGGGGTAGGGCGGCATAAGCACTGCCTGGATTGCGCTGAGCCCGGGGAGCCGGCTTGCCGGCGATGCGCTCGGGCATATTGTTGAAGTTTATTAAGGATTTATGAAAATAACGGTTGACGGGGTTTCGAATCCCCTTATAATGCGCCCCACTTCCGACGTAGTCGAAACGAAAAACTCCTTGAGATTCAACGAGTTGAACGCTTCAGGTAGTATCGGAAGGGCTTCGGTCCTTAGATCGGCAGCGGTGCAAAAGGCAGTTGACAGCAGGCGGTAACGCTGTATGATTCGCCTCCCGCTACGAGCGATCGCAGCGAGTCAAGTGGTTGAAGTGAAACGAAAAACTT
>NZ_JBCGFQ010000063.1:0-26974 GCF_040984075.1 Pseudomonas sp. I2 | reverse complement strand
AAGCAGGTGACGCGGTGGATGGCACCGGCTTCGCCGGTGTTCGCGGGCAAGCCCGCTCCCACAGGGGCGCCGTTGTCGTTCATGCCTCGGCCTTGCGCACAACCTGTGAGAGCCGGCTTGCCGGCGATAGGGCCGGTGCAACCACCACAGCAGCCCGCGTCGGCCTCACATGCGGATGATCGCCTTCAACACAGTCTTGAAAGTCTCCAGTTGCTCCGCGCTGAACTGCCCGAACACCTTGTCTTGCTGCTCCTGGGCAATGGCCCACAGCGCCTCGGTTTCATCGACCCCCTTGATCGACAGCCGCACACGCCCCTCGTCATCGGCGATCAACCCCTTGCGCTTGAGGTTGGCGACAGCTTCCTCGATCTCCCGGGCCGGCATCGCCACCTCGCGCTGCAGCTCGTTCAGGCTCAGCCCGGCATCGTTCTCCAGCACCATCAGCATGCGTGCTTCGCTGGTGCGCAGGCCGGTGCACAGCTGACGTGGCTGGTAGTCGGCCTGGTAGGTGCGCAGGGCCTGGGTCATCAGGTAGTACAGGTTGTGTTGCAGGCGCCCCTGGAAGTGGCTGCTCGGCGCCTGCCCCTCGGCACGCTGGGTCATGCGGGTGTGCGGCAGCACCATCGAATAGGCACCCTGGTGATACAGCAACGGCGAGCGACCGAAGTCATCGAAAGCCACCACCTTGCCGACCAGGATCCAGTGATCGCCGCCGTCGAGCTGCTGGAACTTCTCGCACTGGAAACGCGCCGAGCAGTCAGCAAGCAGCGGCGCACCGCCGGCCCCCTGCGCGTAGTCGATCCCGGCGAAGCGGTCTTCCTTGGGGCGGGCGAAGTTGTTGGAAAGCTCGATCTGGTCGGCCGCCAGAACGTTCACGGCAAAGTGCGAAGCCTCTGCGAACACTTCGTGGCTGGTCGAGCGCTTGTCGATGCTCCACAGGATCAGCGCCGGCTCCAGCGACACCGAGTTGAAGCTGTTGGCGGTCACGCCGACCTTGCGGCCACTCGGCCCGGCCGCGGTGACCACGGTCACGCCGGTGGCGAAGTTGCCCAGGGCACGGCGGAAGGCGCGGGTATCGAAGCCAGGGGTGGTTGGGGTTTCGTTGGACATGCAAGACTCCCGGGCAGGCCAAGGGGACCTGCCCTGTTCGTTATTGTGGTTGTATCGGGGATCCGCCTGGCGGCGGCTCAGACCATCGTTGGATCGGGCTCCAGGCCCATCAGCTCGCGGCCAAGGATCTGCGCGCAGACGTCGTAGTCGGTGTAGGCGTGGGCGCCGGTCAGGTGCGCGTCACGGAACAGGCGCTGCATCTCGTTGCTGTCGAACCAGGCACCGCCACCGGCGGCTTCCATCAGGCGATCGACCGCCTGGATGCACATCTTCACCGCGTAGCCCTGGTTGGTGCGCCAGAAGGCCAGGGTGGCGCGTGACGGGTACTCGTGGCGCTCGCTGTAGTCGGCGATCTCGTCCCAGCTCTTTTCCAGCAGGGCCCGTGCGGCGGCCACCTGGTGCGTGGACTCGGCCAGGCGCATGAGCGCCGGCGTGGCCGCGCCGACGGCGGCGCCGGTGTAGGCGCGGACGCGGTTGCGGGTCTTCTCGCGGAACACCTCGAGCATGCGCTCGGCGACACCGAGGCTGACGGTCGAGAAACCACTGGCGAAGTAAGGGCGATACGGGGCGAAGAAGATCTTGCTGTCTGGATAGAGGCCGAAACCTGCCGACTTGCCCTCCATCATGTCCTTGGCTTTCTGGATACGGTGCTCGGGCACGAACGCCTCCCGCACGATCAGGGTCTTGCTGCCGCTGCCGCGCATGCCGACGGCATACCAGTCGTCACGGATTTCGTAATCGCTGCGTGGCAGGACGGCGAAGCAGTAATCCTGGGTGCCTTCGGCATTCTGACGACGGAAGCCCAGGATCGCCCACTCGGCGTGGTCGCAGCCGGAACTCCAGCCCATTTCGCCACTGAAGCGCACACCGCCTTCGACTTCTTCGGTGCGGCCGAACGGCGCGATGCTGCTGCTGGCCGTGGCGTCCGGGTTGGCACCCCAGACATCCTGCTGCAGCTTGGGCGAGAACATCGCCATCTGGTGGCTGTGGGTGCACAGCAGGCTCATGGCCCACGCGGTACTGGCACAGGCACCGGCCAGCAGCGCGATGCACTGGGCGAACTGTGGCAGGGAAATCTCCATGCCGCCGTACTGCTTGGGCAGGAACGCCCGGTGCATGCCGATGCTCTTCAACAGGGCGATATTCTCGGCAGGGACGCTGCGGTCCTGCTCTGCCCGGAAGGCATTGGCGGCAATGGTCGGCAGAATGGCTTTGAGGTCTTCCAGCAAGGGATTTGGCTTTTTCATGAACGGTCTCTTTATTATTGGATCGTCAGCGTGCAGGCCCGGTGCAGCAACGGGCAGCCGAAAAGTCTCGATGACACGTTCAGTATGTGGCGTTGAAAGTTGCCGAGAAATGCACGTTACAAGGGGAAAATTGTACTTTCCATGGTTTGGCGGATCGGCGTGGCGGAAGCATTTGACCGTGGCCCTGGCGATCACCAAAATCCCCTTCCAACAGCGCGCGACCTTCACGCGCCCCTGACGGAGTGACTTTGTTGAAAGCGCTTTCCCCCTCTGCGGCACGTGTCTGCGACGCCGCCGTCGGCCACTTCGCGCAATACGGCTACGACGCCTCCTCGCTGAACGAAATCGCCCAACGGGCGGGTATGCGCAAAGCCTCGCTGTACGCCCACTTCGCCAACAAGGATGCATTGTTCGTGGAGGTCTTCCAGCGTGCGCTGGCACACGAAACGGCGTTCGTCGAGCACGCCTTCCGGCAGGAAGCCGCAGACGATGTCGCCCCGGGGCATTGGCTGGTGCTGCACCTTGCCGAGCGCTACCAGGCATCGGCCAACCTGCGGTTCATCCTGCGCACGGCGTTCGCGCCCCCGGCCAGCATCAAGCCAATCGTCACCTCGGGCTTCGAACGCTACCTGGACCTTGTGCGCGAGGGTTTCTGCCAGGCCCTGCGCGCACGATACGGCTGGGCGCACACCCAGGACACCCGCCTGGAGGTCTATGCCGATGCATACCTGGGCATCATCGACAGCCTGCATGTGGAGCTGATGTACGCCGCCCCCGCCGTCTACGCCCGGCGCGCGGCATCGCTGCTGAAGATCCTCGACGACTCGCTGTCGCTGAACCCTTGAGCCGCTGGCCGTGGCGCTCGGCGCGTCACGGTTTGATCTTCTTCATGTCGTCGAGCAGTTGCATCAGTTGCTCGAGTTTCTCCTCACCGAACTGGCTGAGGATCTTTTCATAGTTGCGGCCCATCTCCTCGCTCATCGCCAGGAACGCCTGCTGCCCCTTGACCGTCAGGCTGATGAACACCCGTCGCTGGTCTTCCGGCGACTTGCGCCGGGTCACGATGCCATCGCGCTCGAGGCGTTTGAGCACGCCGCTCATGCTGGGCTTGAGGATGCAGGCGAGCTCAGCCAACTGATGGCTTTCCAGCTCGCCCTGCTGGCGCAGGATGCGAATCACCCGCCATTGCTGTTCGGTCAGGTCATGGGCGTTCAACGACGGGCGAAAGAACGCCATGGTGGCTTCACGCGCTTGCAGCAGGGTGAGCGTCAGGGAAGGTCTTGGTGTGGTCATGCGTACCTGGGCATCGTGAAAAAAGCGTGCTGGCGAGTATGCCAGCACGCGCTCGTGAGTACATTAACCAATCTGCCAGCATTCGATCATTCGAGGACCAGGCGGTAATGGCGCTTCTTGCCCAGGCTCACCCGCCATGCCTGGCGATCGGCAGGCAATGCCAGGTCCGCCGAGTGCACTACCTCACCCTCCAGACGCAAGCCGCCACCGTCGGCCAGGCGCCTGGCCGCAGCGCGCGAAGGCTGCAGGCCGGCCTGCACCAGCACCTCGGCCAGGCTCGGCACCGCCAGTGCGTCCCGAGCCAGGGTGATGGTGGTCAACCCGGCGCCCTCGCCCTGCCCGAACACGCCGCTTGCCGCCTCACGCGCCAGGCGCGCCGCCTCGGCACCGTGGGCCAAGGCGGTGACCTCGTCGGCCAGCAAGGCCTTGGCCTGGTTCAAAGCCGCGCCGCCTTCGCGAGTGAGCTCGGCAATCCGCGCCAGGGGCAGTTCGGTGAACAAGGCCAAAAAGCGCGGCACATCGCGGTCATCGCAATTGCGCCAGAACTGCCAGAAGTCGAAGCTCGGCAGGCGACGCTCGTCGAGCCATACCGCACCATTGACCGACTTGCCCATCTTCTTGCCGTCACTGCTGGTCAAAAGCGGCATGGTCAGGCCGAACAACTGGCGCTTGTCGCGGCGCCGGGCCAGCTCGACGCCGTTGATGATGTTGGCCCATTGGTCGGCACCGCCCAACTGCACGGTGCAGTCGTGCTGGCGGGCCAGTTCGGTGAAGTCGTGGGCTTGCAGCAAGGTGTAGCCGAACTCCAGGAACGACAGCGAATGCTCCCGGTCCAGGCGCTGGCGCACGGCGTCGAAGGTCAGCAGGCGATTGATCGAGAAGTAGCGGCCCACCTGGTCGAGAAACTGCAAGTAGCCAATGCCGTCGAGCCACTGCGCGTTGTCGACCACCAGGCCCGCGCCTTCCCCCAACTGCAGGTAGCGGCCGAAGGTGCGGGTGATGCCGGCGATGTTGGCCTGGATCTGCGTCTCGTCGAGGATTGGCCGGCTTTCGTCGCGAAAGCTCGGGTCGCCGATGCGCGTGGTAGCGCCGCCGATCAGCAGGATCGGACGGTGCCCGGCGCGCTGCAGCCAACGCATGAGCATCAGCCCCTGCAGGTGCCCGACATGCAGGCTGTCGGCCGTGGCATCGAAGCCCAGGTAGAAGGTCCGTGGCCCCTCCTGCAGGTGCGTACGCAAACCCTCGAGGTCGGTGCTCTGGTGAATGAAGCCCCTGGCTTGCAGGTGGCCGATCAGGTCGGTCTGTGGATCGCTCATGACAACTCCTTGGGTAAAGGCCCGAGGAGCGAGACACACGTCCAACCGCCTCGGGCGGATGACGTGCACGGGGCAACGACCGCCTCAGGTAGAGGTGGCGTAGCGACGGTAGCGTGGAAGGCTAATTAAGATATTCATGATGCGCATGATCAAGGAGTCTTCATCCAACGTCAAGTATGCCGCCTATACGCCGTATTGGCAGGCTGGTTAAACTCCATGGCATGCTCGGACAAGACACCTACCGATCGTTAGGTGCTCAATGACCCCACGTGCGAGCGCCCATCCGCGACGGCCCTACCACAACTCCAATTCAGCAGGCTGCGTCATGATCACCATCGAAACCCCGACCTACTACAGCGCAACCAAGAAGTACAACCTGAGCTTCCCCACCCTGGAAAGCGACATCGAGGCCGATGTCGTGGTCATCGGCGGGGGCTTCTCAGGGATCAATACCGCGTTGGAGCTGGCAGAGAAAGGCATCACCAACATCGTCGTGCTCGAGGCTCGCTACCTGGGTTTCGGCGGCACCGGGCGCAATGGAGGGCAGATCATGGCGGGCATCGGCCATGACCTGGAGAAGATCAGAAGCAGTGTCGGCGAGCAGGGCCTGAAGGCCATCTTCGAAATCAGCGAACTGGGCGCAGGCATCATCCAGGAGCGCATCGCCCGCTACGCCATCGATGCCGATTTCTGCCACGGCTATGGCTACATGGGCTTCAACCGCCGCCAGGAAAAGACCCTGCGCGCCTGGGAAAAGGACTTCAAGGCGATCAACCGCCGTGACGAGATCCGCTTCCTGGGCGGCTCGGAGGTTCGGCAGATCATCGGCAGCGACGCCTACACCAGCGCCTTGCTGCACATGGGCGCCGGCCACGTGCACTCGCTCAACCTGCTGCTGGGCGAAGCCCAGGCCCTGGTCGGCCACGGTGCGCGGATCTTCGAACACAGCCCGGCCCTGGAGGTGACCTATGGCGAGCGCATCAAGGTGCGTACGGGCCGCGGCTCGGTGCGCGCCAGCAAGCTGTTGTGGGCCTGCGACAGCTTCCTCAACAAGCTCGAACCGGAACTGCATGCACGCATCATCAACACCTACGCCTTCCAGTTGATGACCGAGCCGCTGTCCGATGAGCAGATCCTGCGCATCAGCCCGATCCGTGGTGCCTACAGCGATATCCGCCCGGTGATCGACTACTACCGGGTGACCCGTGAGAACCGCCTGCTGTTCGGTGCCGCCACCCCCTTCATCGAACGCATTCCGCTGGACCTCAAGGCCTGGAACCGCGCCCTGATGCTGAAGATCTTCCCCTACCTAAAGGACGTGCGCATCGACCTTGCCTGGGGCGGCCCGATGGCCACCAGCGCCAACCTGTTCCCGCAAATCGGCACACTGAGCAACCGTCCCAACGCGTTCTATGTCCAGGGCTATTCCGGCTTTGGCGTCACGCCCAGCCACATCATTTGCAAGATCCTCGCCGAGGGCATGCACGAAGGCTCCTCGCGCTATGACCTGATCAGTTCGGTCAAGCATGCGCGGATCCTCGGCAAGGAGCATTTCCGCCCGCTGCTGCTCACTGCCGGCAAGACCGTGCACCAGCTCTCGGGCTATTTCAACGGCCGTCGTTGAACCTTTCCTCTCACCACTGGAGAACTGCCATGACCCTTACCGCCGCCAAGCAAGGCGTACAACTGTCCGAACTCGACGACTGGGGCACTGTTGCCGACCTGGGCTCGGAAATCCTCGAAGGCGAAGTCAAGGCCTTCGGCAAGATGACCCACGGCGCACCGACCGACCCGGTCAGCAGTGCCTACTTCGGCACCACCCGCGGCACGTTCCGCATGGTCTATCCATTCGACGAGCAGGCGGTGATCGTCACCGGCGAAATCCAGCTGACCGACGAATCCACCGGCCAGGTCACCCGCTACAAGGCCGGCGATGCCTGGTTCGTCACCAAAGGCACGCCGGTGCTGTGGGAGGTGCTGAGCGAATCGTTCGTCAAGCATTACCTGGCCGTGGCCTGAGGCCGGTCGCTCGCGAAAACGCCGCCTGTGCCGGAGCACAGGCGGCGTTTTCGTTCGTCGGCAAGGCATGTGATCTTCAGGCCATGGCCTGCGCCCGGTAATCCTTGGGCGAGCGCTCGAACTGCTTCTTGAACGAGCGGCTGAAATGCGCCGAATCGGTGAACCCCCACTTGTAGGCGATCGAGGTGATCGACTCGCTTCTGAACAACGGGTTGGCCAGGTCGTCGGCGCTGCGCTGCAGGCGCGCACGCTGGATGTAGCGGCAGACGCTGTCGCCCTGCTCCTCGAACAGGCGGTACAGGTGCCGCACGGAAATGTTCAGCCGCCCCGCCAGGCTGGCCGGCGTGAGCCCGGGCTGGGACAGCGACTCGTCGATCACCTGCTGCACATAGCGGCGCAGGCTGGTCCCATTAAGGGTGCCAAGGTTGCAGGGGCTGGCACCACTGCGCTCGAAGCCTGGCTCGAGCAAGGCAATGAAAGCGCTCTGCAGTGCCTCGCCCTGGGCGCCATCGTCACTGCCGCTGCCCTCCTTGCACAACTGGTCCATCAGCATATGGAGCATGCGCCCGCAGGCATTGGTCGAGGAGATCTTGCCGAACATCGCGCCAGTGCCTTGCACATGCTTGCGCACCTGGTCCCGGGGCAGCGCCAGCGAGACATGCTCGATCAGGCCGTTGGGGGTGATCTCGCACGGCCCGACCGAGTCCATCAACAGCAGCTCGCCAGGTGCCAGGCTGACGCTCATGCCATCCTGCGCCACGCAGGCATGTCCTGCGCGCTGGCTGACCAAGAAGCAGTGCTGGTCATCATCGAGCGCGGGGTTTTCTCCCAGGCGACGGATCCTGCCGGCGTTGGTGCGCAGGTTGGCTACCGGCAGGCCGGCACGGGAGCAGGCGAACACCTCGCCGATGAACAGCGAGTGATTGGAGGCGAGCGACGTTTCGAAACGGCCGCAGATCTGCTGCATGGCCAGGGTCCAGCGTTCCAGCCCCTGGCGGTCGGGTTGTTGAGTGTGCATGGCTGCCCTCGACGCAGAATTTGTTGTTATGCATGCATTGATAACATGTTAACAATGCATGCACAACGGTCATCTTTCACCGAGAAAAACAGCAAGGGACATGCCAGCCTGGCTCAGATGCGTTGCAGCGACGCACTGAGCAAGGCCAGGCTGTTCGACAGATGCTCGCGCTGTTGCGGGCTGATCTGAAGGTAGCGGCGAAACGCCGGCATGCGGTTGACCACCTCGCTACCGCCCATGTGCTCCAGGCCCAGGCACCATTGCCCGCCAAGGCACTCCAGGGTCAGGCGTTTGAAATCCAGTGGCATCAGCGCCGCCTGCAATGCCCCATCGCTCAGCAGGTGGTCACGCACCTGGGCGAAGCGTGCCTTATCGCCGGCGCGATACACGCAGGCCACGCCGCTACGACGGACCGCACCGGTATGACGCAGCTGCAGCCGCACATCGCCCTGTTGCAGGGCCGGCACGCACAACTGGAATTCGCAGGTCACCACATGCATCAGCAGGTGCGCCTCGACGCGCTCGCGCACCTCGGCACGCCAGCCCTGCGCGGGGCCCTGAATCACCCCGGCAGCCGGCTCCAGCCAGTGCATGTCCAGTTGCCCGAGATTACGCGCCAGGTGCCCGAGCGTAACCCCGGGCCGGTAGCCGGCCGGGGCACGCGGGGCCAGCAGGCGCTCACGCAAACTTCTGATCATGCTGTACGTGCTCCACGGCCTGGCCCGGCTCGGCGGCGAACTCTTTCTCCAGTACATCCTCGACCCGCGCGGGCTTGAACGGGTTGATCTTCTGCACGCACAGCGTCCAGAACAGCGCATAGGCCGCAGTGCCGCCGAGCATGACGGCGAACGGCACATAGATGTCTGCCGGGTTCATCCCTGGCGGAGTGATGAACGCCATGCCGAGGAGGATGCCGGCACTGGAAACGATCTGCGGCAGCGGGAACAACGGCGAGCGATAGGCGCGAGGCAGATCGGGGCGGCGGATACGCAGGATCACCACCGACAAGGTCACCAGCAGGTAGGCGGTGCTCCAGGCGCATACGGCCGCCAGCACCAGGTGCAGGATGTTGTCCGGGTTGCCGCCCAGGTACCAGGCATGCAGGCACGGGATCAACGCCACCACCAGGATGCACAGCAGTGGCGTCTTGAAGCGTGGATGCAGATAGGTGAAGGCTTTCGGCAACGCGCCATCGACCGCCATGCCATAGAGGATGCGCGGCACACCGGCCATCAAGGTGTTGATGGTGGCGGCACCGGCGAACAGGAAGCCGATGCCCAGCCAGACGGGGCCGATATCCCCCATCACCTGCTCGGCGAAACGCGGGATGGCCATGGGCGTGTCGAGCAGGTGCAGGCCACTGGCGGCATCGAGCACGACGTTCTCCACTTGGCGCTTCATCGCTGCACCGTAGATGAACATGCAGCTGGCCACGCCGAACAGGCCCAGGGCCATCGCCCTGGGCAGCACCCAGGCCGAGCGGCGCAGCTCGGGCGCCAGCGGCGTGACGAACTCGCAGCCGACGAACATGAACATGGCCATGCCGATCAGCGAGAGGATGGTCATCAGGTCGGTACCGACCCGCGAGGCACCGAACGGCCCTTGCAACTCCACCGCCGGCGCGGCGACCAGGCCCAACACGCCGAACACCATGAGGGTGCTCCACATGCCGAAGGTCAAGATCACTTCCGCGCGGCTGAACGCGCTGACTCCGAAGGCGTTGAGCACCGCGAACGCGAGCACGAAGCAGACCCCGAGCAGCCACGAGCCACCGGCGGACTCGGCCAGGGTATTGAGGTGCTCGAAGTTCACCAGCGCCATCACCCCGGCCAGGATCGTCTCGGCGGTGCCTGCGAACACATGCACGATCAGGTACGCCGACAACGTACCGGTGATCGCGAAGAAACGGCCCATGCCGCAATTGATGTAGTCGTAGACGGAGCCGGTGGTCGGCAGGATCGAGGCCGCCTCGGCGAAGGTCGTGGACTGCGCCAGCATCATCAGCGCGGCGATGACCATGGCGATGGCGAAGGCGCCGCCGCCGATACCGAAGCCCATGGTCGCGGTGAGGATCACCGGGCTGGCCATGATCAGCCCTACGGTACTGGCCAGCGCTGTGGGGAAACCGACACTGCCCCGGTTGAGATGCTCGGTGAGCGTGTTGTTGAGTGACATCGTTGTGCCCCGGTTTGTTGTTATGGCGTTGAACGCAGCAAGCGAACCTGCACGCACGGCGGTTGCCTGCCTCCCTGCGTGGCTACTGTGCGCCGCGCATGGCATGGCGTCTTGCCGATGGCTGCCGTGGGCTTTGTTGCTGGCTGCCATGGAGTTGTCATTGGGGGCCGCTTCGCGCCCCGTGGCAGGCAGAGTCATGGTGCTGTCACGGGGACACAAGACCGGCACCACACCGCTCACTATGCTCGAACGCTTTGGCGGCCTGCCGGCCGATCCTCACCTGCCCCTCTGGAGTTCCCATGAGCGACATCCCCCTGCTTCCTTCCGTCAACGCATTCCTGGCCCGCGACCATGGCCTGTTCGTTCACGGCCGGGCCGTGGCCAGCCAAGGCGGCGAGAAGATCGCCGTGGTCAACCCGGCCAACGGCCAGACCATCGCCCATATCGCCGACGCCAACCAGGCCGACGTCGACCAGGCCGTGGCCTCGGCCCGCCAGGGTTTCACCCACTGGTCGCGCACCAGCCCGGCAGCCCGCGCCGCGGTATTGTTCAAGCTGGCCGACCTGCTGGAAGCCAACCGCGAAGAGCTGGCTCAGCTGGAAACCTTGCAGTCGGGCAAGCTGATCGGTATTGCCCGCGCCTTCGAGGTCGAGCAGGCCGCACACTTCTTGCGCTACTACGCCGGCTGGGCCACCAAGATCACCGGCCAGACCATCACCCCTTCCCTGCCCTCGTTCGCCGGCGAGCGCTACAGCGCATTCACCCTGCGCGAACCGATCGGCGTGGTGGTCGGCATCGTGCCGTGGAACTTCGCCACCATGATCGCCATCTGGAAGCTGGCCTCGGCCCTGACCTCCGGCTGCAGCATCATCATCAAACCCAGCGAGTTCACGCCCCTGACCCTGCTGCGCGTCGCCGAACTGGCCAGCGAAGCCGGCTTGCCGGCCGGCGCGCTCAATGTGCTGACCGGCGGCGGCCTGGTGGGCAAGGCACTGGTCGAGCACCCGGGCACCGACAAGGTATCGTTCACCGGCTCCGTGCCCACCGGCATCGCCGTGGGCCAGGCCGCCATGGGCGCCAAGCTCACCCGAGCCACACTGGAGCTGGGCGGCAAGAACGCGGTGGCCTTCCTGCCCGATGTGGGCATCGACAAGGCGGTCGACGGCATCATCGAGGCCGGCTTCCTGCACGCCGGGCAGATCTGCGCCGCCGGCGAGCGCTTCTACGTGCACCGCTCGCGCATCGACCCGCTGCTCGATGCCCTGTCCCAACGCCTGGGCCAGTTGAAGATCGGCTCGCCGCTGGACGAGTCCACCCAGTTCGGGCCAGTGGCCAACAAGCCACACCAGCAGAAGCTGGCCGAACTGTTCGCCACTGCACGCGCCGAAGGCAGCCAGATCATCCACGGCGGGAACATCGGCGATGGCCCGGGCTGCTTCGTCGAGCCCACCGTGATTCTCGCCAGAAGCGCCAACGACACGCTGCTCAACCAGGAAACCTTCGGCCCGGTAGCCACCTTCCTGCCCTATGACAACGAAGATGAGTTGCTGCAGTTGATGAACGCTTCGCCCTACGGCCTGAGCGCCAGCCTGTGGACCAACGACCTGGGCAAGGGCATGCGCCTGATCCCGGAAATCCAGGCCGGTACGCTGTGGGTCAACATGCACACCTTGCTCGACCCGGCAGTGCCTTTCGGCGGCATCAAGGCGTCCGGCATCGGCCGTGAGTTCGGCTCGGCGTTCATCGACGACTTCACCGAACTCAAGTCGGTGATGATCCGCTACTGAAGCTCCGGGCGACACGCTCGCCCCGATCACGTTGTCGCCCTCCTGCTCTGTTTCTGGCCAAGGCGTGCAAGCGCCTTGGCAGCCACGAACAAGACCCCGCCCTAGCCGACACGCGCTAATAAGCCGTCGCTGCCAACCGCGACGGCCCTCGCCGAAACGGGGTGCCCACGTACAACAAAAGCGCCTGGCAAGGCGCGCATGACAACGAGGGAAGAGCAATGGTCAAACCACGAACGCTGTCCACCCTGGCCCTGGCGACACTGCTCGCCAGCCAGGCCGCGCCGGCCTACGAGCTGTATGCCGACGACGACAGCCAGCTGAATGCCGACATGCTCGCGGTCTGGGGCATGTTCAACAGCCGCAAGAACTACGACGGCACCCCGGGCGGCTCGACCTGGCGCGAGGGCTTCCTCCAGTACGGCCTGAGCGGCCACCAGGGGCTGGCGGGCAACGGCACGCTGTACGGCGCCCTGAACTGGGTGAGTTCCGCCACCTGGGGCGATGGCGATGCGGCCGGCAACACCGACGGCTCCGAACGCACCACCAAGATCGAGGACGCCTACCTTGGCTGGCGCTCGGGCGACCTGCTGCCGCGATTGGGCAAGGACGGCGTGGACATCTCCGCCGGCCGCCAGGTGATTCGCCTGGGCAGCGGCTTCCTGATCAACGACGACGGCCCCAACCTGGGCAACGGCGTGGCCGACGGCGCACTGGACCGGGGCGGCGCCTACTACCTGGCCGCCCGCCATGCCTTCGATCGCACGGCGATGCTGCGCTTAGGTGGCGAGGACGGCCTGCACGGCAGCCTGTTGTGGCTCAAGTCCGACAACCGCGCCCAGGCTGAGACCGAGCTGGCCGCAGGCACCCTGGACTACGCCCATGCCCTCGGCACCCTGGGCCTGACCTGGATCCACGGCATCGATGTCAGCGACCGGTGGGCCAGCGACTTCCAGAAGGCCCGGGCCGGGATGGATGTCTACAGCGTGCGCGGCGAAGGCAACGCCGGCATCGACAATGCCAGCTTCGCCTTCGAGTATGCCTGGCAAGACAAACACGACGGCCCCGAGCAGGCCTGGTACCTGCAGGCCGGCTACACCTTCGCCGACCTGCCCTGGGCTCCGCAGTTGACCTACCGCTACACCCGCTACTCGGCAGGCTGGGACTCGCTGTTCAGCGGGCTGTCCAGTGGTTACGGCACCTGGTTCCAGGGCGAGGTCGCCGCCAACTACGCCGGCCCCTTCAACAGCAATACCGGCATCCATCACGTCGGCCTGAAGGCGACACCGCTGGAAAACCTCACGGTCGGCGCCCTGTACTTCGACTTCGATACCCTGCGCACCCGCGACAGCCTCGACCTCGATGCCCGCGAGCTCGATGTCTACGTGGAGTGGACGGTCACCGAGCACCTGATCGTCAGCCCGTTGGTGGGCCTGTACCAGCCACGCAAGGACCAAGGCAATGGCGGCAACCAGGTAGGCGGCAACGGCACCAACGTCTACAGCCAATTGACCGTGGCAATTCCCTTCTAAAGCAGCCGCATCGACACCCACGGGCCCCTGCGCCAGGCGCGCCCGTGTTCGATCGCCAACTCAAGCCATGGCACGGATGGTCAATCCCGCTGGCAGGCTGACACAAGACGACCTACCCGTCGTTAGCGAAACTGCACATCAGCCTACGACGACCTGACCACCCTCTCCTCTTGGTCGAACCACAACAAAAAACCCGACTGCAGCGGTGCCATCCGAGCCGCCTGCGCTGTGAGATCCGCTATGACCCTCGACACCCGAATCGACTTCATCTACCTCAGCGAACAAGACATGATCCGCGCCGGCGTGACCGACATGCCCGCCTGTGTCGACACCATGGAGGAGATGTTCGGCCTGCTCTACCAGGGCGACTACCGCATGGCCGGCCCGAACAACGACTCCCACGGTGCGATGATCACCTTCCCCGAGCATTCGCCGTTCCCGCACATGCCAAAGCCCACCGCGGACCGGCGCATGATGGCCATGCCCGCCTACCTGGGCGGCAACTTCCGTACCGCCGGCGCCAAATGGTATGGCTCGAACATCGCCAACCGGGAAAAGGGGCTGCCCCGCTCGATCCTGATGTTCACCCTCAATGACGCCGATACCGGCGCCCCGCTGGCACACATGTCGGCCAACCTGCTGTCGGCGTATCGCACCGGTGCCATTCCTGGGGTTGGCGCCCGTCATCTGGCACGCCAGGACGCCAAGGTCATCGGCCTGGCCGGGCCTGGCGTCATGGGCAAGACCACCGTTGCCGCGTTCATGGCGGTATGCCCCTTGATCGACACGATCAAGATCAAGGGACGCGGCCAGAAGAACCTGGATGATTTCGTTGCCTGGGTCGAACAGACCTTCCCGCAGATCGTCGACATCCAGGTCGTACAGACCCTGGAGGACGTCGTGCGTGGCTCCGACCTGGTCAGCTATTGCAGCTCGGGCGAAGTCGGCGACCCTTCCACCTATCCCCTCGTGCGGCGCGAGTGGGTCAAGCCAGGCGCCTTCCTGGCCATGCCCGCCCCGTGCAGCATCGACGAGGGCATGGAGCGGGTGGACGTGCGCAAGGTGGTGGACAACACCGGCCTCTACCAAGCCTGGTTCGAAGAGTTGCCCAAGCCTGCCCACAACCACGTGCCACTGGTGGGCGTGCGCTTCATGGACATGATCGCCGAAGGCAAGCTCGCCCCGGAACAGGTGGAAGACATCGGCAAGATCATCAGCGGCGAAGCGCCTGGCCGCCTGGACGACGAGGAAATCATCCTCATGTCGGTAGGCGGTATGCCCGTGGAAGACGTCGCCTGGGGCACCGTGGTCTACCGCAACGCGATCGAGAAAGGCATCGGCGTGAAGCTCAACCTCTGGGAAAAACCCGTTCTCAGCTAACCCCTGCGCAACCCCCTCGAAAGGTTACCCCATGATGCAGATCACCAAACTCAAGACCGGCTCCACATTCGAAGACATGGCCAGCTACTCTCGCCTGGTCGTAGTCGACGACTGGATCTACGTATCCAACACCGCAGGGCGCAACCCACAGACCCAGGTCATTCCGGAAGATGTCATCGACCAGGCCCACCAGGTCTTCGCCAATATCGAAGCCGCGCTGGCGGCAGTCGATGCCAGCCTGGCGGACGTCATCTGCTCCCGCGTGTTCATCCAGGACCCAAGCGATGTGCCGCGCGTGATGGAGGTGATCGGCGAGAAATTCCGTGGCATCGATCCCGCCACCACGGTCACCTGCCCACCGCTTGGCTCGACCGTGTACAAGGTCGAGCTGGAGGTCACCGCCTACCGCGGTGCATCCAGTGCACACGTGTCGATGATCCGCCTCGGCCAGTGATACGCCAGGCCTCATGACTGCCCCCGTTCGATCCGCCCGTGAGTGACGCCATGCCTCCTACCATCGATCCCGTTCACACCAGTGCCGCCCATCCTCGTTCGACTACGGTCGTCATCATTGGCGCAGGCATCATCGGCCTGACCGCCGCACTCACCCTCGCTGAACGCAATATTCCCGTGGTGGTGTTGGAAAAAGGCCGAATCGCGGGCGAGCAGTCGTCGCGTAACCTAGGCTGGGTACGCAAGACCAATCGCCATGCCCATGACATGCCCCTGGCGTTGGCGGCCGACCAACTCTGGGCGGGCATGCCCGAACGTGTGGGGGCCGATGTCGGATACCGCCAGGCAGGCATCATGTTCATCAGTCGTAACGAGACCCAGATGGGCCTGCACGAGAGCTGGCTAAAGAGCGTAGGGGGCCTGAACCTGGACTCCCGCCTGCTTAGCGGCAAGGAAATCGCCCAGCTGGTGCCCGGTGGCCGGGCCAACTGGGCTGGCGGTATCTATACCCCTTCGGACGCCCGCGCAGAACCGACCCTGGCCTCCAGCGCCATCGCCCGAGCAGCCATCGCCAAGGGGGCGGTGATCGTGGAAAACTGCGCAGTCCGTACACTGGTAACGGCTGCGGGGAGGGTGAGCGGGGTCATGACTGAGCGCGGCGAGATAAGCTGCGACCAAGTGCTGCTTGCCGGTGGCTTGTGGTCACGCAAATTCCTGGGCAACCTGAAAATCAACCTGCCCACATTACCGTTGACGTGCTCGGTACTGCGTACCGAGCCGATGGAGGGGCCGACCGACATCGCCGTGGGCGCTCCGGACTTTTCGTTCCGCAAGCACAAGGACGGAGGGTTCATCATCACTCAGCGTGGCGCGCTGGATGCGTTTCTGACCTTGGACCACTTGCTCCTGGGAAAACGCTACCTGCCTCAGCTGCGAACGCAGCGTGATGTCCTGCGTATCAGTTTCGGCAAGCACTTCTTCAAGGATCTGGCCCTGGCTCGACGCTGGAATGCCACAGAGGTGACCCCCTTCGAACGTGTACGGATCCAGGACCCGCAAGCTAACCCGGCCCTGAACGATGAAGCCATGCGCAACTTGAAGGCTGCATGGCCCGAATTCGAGCAAGCCCGCATCGCCTCGGCCTGGGCCGGCACCATCGATGTCACACCGGATTCCAACCCAGTGATCGGTGCAGTCCCCAACATTCCTGGGCTTACCTTGGCGACCGGATTCTCGGGGCATGGTTTCGGTACGTCACCCGCGGCAGGTCAACTGGCAGCCGACCTGGTTTCGCAGCATCCCCCCCTGATCGACCCGAGCCCCTATCGTTTCGAGCGTTTCGCATGAGAAGAGCCCTGTCTCTCACCTCGTAATCAGGGTCTAGGTTTAGACATCCTGGTGCGCAAGGCCTGGGGCAAGCGCCCCTACCCCTGCTGCGCCACCGCCCCGATGAAATTCGCCAGCTCCGGCGTTCTCGGCGCAGCGAACACCTCCCGCGGGTTGCCTGTCTCATGCACCTTGCCTTGGTGCATGAACACCAGCTTGTCACCCACCTCTCGGGCGAAGCGCATTTCGTGGGTGACCATGATCAGGGTCATGCCCTCGCTGGCCAACTGGCGCACCACGCCGAGCACTTCGTTGACCAGCTCCGGGTCGAGCGCCGAGGTGATCTCGTCGCATAGCAGCACCTTGGGCGACATGGCCAGCGCCCGGGCGATCGCCACCCGCTGTTGCTGGCCACCGGAGAGGCGATCCGGGTAGGCCTCGAACTTGTCGCCCAGGCCGACCCTGGCCAACATCCGTTCGGCCAGTTGGCGGGCCTCGGCCTGGCCTGCCTTCTTCACCACCTGGGGGGCGAGCATGACGTTCTCGCCCACGGTCAGGTGCGGGAACAGGTTGAACTGCTGGAACACCATGCCGACCTTCTGCCGCAGCGAACGCAAGTCGGCGCGGCTGGCATCGAGGTACTCGCCGTCCACTTCGATCACCCCGTCGCTGATCGACTCCAGACCATTGAGGGTGCGCAGGAAGGTACTCTTGCCGGAACCGCTACGGCCGATGATGGCGACCACCTCGCCCTCCTCGATGCTCAGGTCGACGCCCTTGAGCACATGGTTGTCGCCGTAGTACTTATGCAATGCAGACACTCTAAGCAGGGGCATGCAGCCTCCTTTCCAGGTAACGGGCGCTCAGCGAGAGCGGATAGCAGAGGATGAAGTAACCCACGGCCACCAGGCCGTAGATCAGGAAGGGTTCGAAGGTGGCGTTGGCGAGCATGCCGCCGGTCTTGGTCAGTTCGGTGAAACCGATGATCGAAGTCACCGCCGTGCCCTTGACCACCTGCACCGAGAACCCCACGGTGGGCGCGATGGCGATGCGCAGCGCCTGGGGCAGGATGACGTGGCGCAATTGCTCCAGGCGCCCCATCGCCAGGCTGCCGGAGGCCTCCCACTGGCCATGCGGGATAGACGCTACGCAACCCCGCCAGACCTCGGCCAGAAAGGCACTGGTGAACAGCGTCAAGGCGATGGCCGCCGCCATCCACGCCGACACATCGATGCCGAACAGGGCAATGCCGAAGAACACCATGAACAGTTGCATGAGCAGCGGCGTGCCCTGGAACAGTTCGATGTAGCCCTTGGCCACACCACGCAGCAATCGGTTGTCGGAAATCCGGGCCAGCAGCAACGCCAGGCCGACGACACCACCGCACGCGAACGCCACCAGCGACAACAGCAAGGTCCATTGCAACCCCACGAGCAGGTTGCGCACGATATCCCACAAGGTGAAATCCATTCAGCGTCTCCCCATCAGCAAGCGCTGCCCCATCCAGGCCAGCAGCTGGCGCACCAGGATGGCCATGCCCAGGTACAGGACGGTCGTCAGCAGGTAGGTCTCGAAGGCGCGGAAGTTGCGCGACTGGATGAAGTTGGCGGCGAACGACAATTCCTCGGTGGCGATCTGCGAACACACCGCCGAGCCGAGCATGACGATCACGATCTGGCTCGACAGGGCCGGCCACACCTTGGCCAGCGCCGGCTGCAACACCACGTGGAGGAACGCTTCGAAACGGCTCATGGCCAGCGCCGCAGCGGCCTCCAGTTGCCCCTTGGGGATGGCCTGGATGCCCGCGCGAATGATCTCGGTGGAATAGGCACCGAGGTTGATCACCATGGCCAGCACCGCCGCCTGCCACTCCGTCAGCCGCACGCCCAGCGACGGCAAGCCGAAGAAGATGAAGAACAGCTGGACGATGAACGGTGTGTTGCGGATCAGTTCCACGTACAGGCCGAACAGCGCATCGAACGGCCGCAGCCGCCAGGCGCGCACCACCGCGCCGAGCACGCCGATGGCGATCCCGAACAGGGTGCCGACCGCCGTCAGCTGAAGCGTGAACAGTGCACCCTCGAGCAGCAGGTCGCCCTGGGCCAGCACAGGGGCGAAGTCGAATTGATAGGCCATGGGTCAACGACTCCAGGTGCCGTTCACAGGTCGGCCGGGAGCGGCTGCTTCAGCCACTTCTCGGCATTGCGCCCAAGGCTGCCGTCGGCCTTGGCCGCATCCAGGGTGGCATTGACCTTCTCCAACAGCGCCGGCTCCTGCTTGGCCAGGCCCACATACACCGGCGAGTCCTTGAGCTTGACCTTCATCACCGGCACCTTGGTCGGGTTCTTCTCGGCAATGACGGCCATCACCACGCTGCCGCTGGCGATCAGCTCGACCTGGCCCGACAGGTAGGCGGCGATGGTCGAGTTGTTGTCCTCGAAACGCTTGATGATCGCGCCCTGGGGCGCGACGGCGGAGAGCTCCATGTCTTCGATCGAGCCACGGGTGACGCTGATGGTCTTGCCGGCCACGGCGCCGATGTCGTCGATCGCCGTGTCGGCCGGCCCGAATACTGCCAGGTAGAACGGCGCATAGGGGCGGGAGAAATCGATCACGGCTTCTCGCTCTGGGTTCTTGCCCAGGCTGGAGATCACCAGGTCGACCTTGCCGGTGGTGAGAAAGGGAATACGGTTGGTGCTGTTGACCGGGGTCAGGGCCAGCTTGACGCCGAGCTTGTCGGCCAACAGTTGCGCGGTGTCGATGTCCAGCCCACGGGGCTTGAGGTCTGGGCCTACCGAGCCGAAGGGCGGGAAGTCCTGGGGCACGGCCACTTTCAGCACGCCACGGGCAGTGATGTCGGCCAGGGCGTCGGCCTGGGCCTGGGGCAAGGCCAGAGCGCTACCGCAGAACAGGGTGGCCAGGAGCAACGAGCGGAAGTTTTTCATGGGAATGCCTCGAAGGTGAGCACAGAGGTTGCCTGCCCTGGTCAGTGCACAGCCCGTGCCAGCCTTGCCCGCATGCACCGGCAAGGCATCGCGGGCAAGGCCTCGCACGGTCTTACTGGTCTGAACAGTTGCGCAGCGCATGTACCAACAGGTTCATCGCCGCGCACTGCTTTCGTGCAATCGCCCATGGGCCTGCGCCAGTGCAGCGCAAGGCTTGCCAGGCAACGGGCAAAGCCTTTACAAAGCGCAGACAACCTCCGCCGACGGGCCTGAACCGATGCTCGATACTCTTCCCCGCGCAGTCCCGGAAATCGCCTTGCACGCCATCCGAAAGCTGATCCAGGAAGGCAACTACCAACCCGGCGACGCCCTGCCCTCCCAACGCGAGCTGGCCGACCAGCTCGGGGTCAGCCGTGCCTCCCTGCGCGAAGCGCTGTCTTCCTTGAGTGCGCTAGGGCTGGTGAGCGTGCAGCCGGGCAAGGGGGTGTTCGTCCAGGCGCCGGCCAGCCCTGCCTCCGCCGGCTTCTCCTGGCCCTATGCCGAGCAGGTGTCCGCTGCCGATACCTTCCAGTTGCGTTATGCGCTGGAAGGGTTCGCCGCGGGCCTGGCGGCCCTGTCCCTGACGGCTGCGGACATCGACGAGCTGGAGGCCAACGTCGAGGCGATGCGCCTGCAACTGCGCGCCGGCCATTTCGACGCCGCCGCCCGCCTCGACTTCGCCTTCCACCGCCGCCTGCTGGAGGCCAGCGGCAATCGCGCCATGCTGCAGGTGATCACCGCCAGCCAGGACATCTTCCTGGAGAGCCAGAAGCTGCCGTTCATTCGCCCGGAACGGGCCATGGAAACCTGGCAGGAACACCGCAAGATCCTGCGCCAGCTCGCCCGTCGCAACCAGGCCGGGGCGCAACGCGCGATGCAGGAGCACATTCGCAATGCGGCATCGCGGACGGGTGTGGTGTTTTCGGCGATCTAGGGGGAAGCAGAAGCGGTGCGGCGTTCAGTTCTCGCACCGCTTGTAGCTACTGCGCACAGCTCTCCAGAAAGGTCGCCGAAGGCACGAAAAACAGCCCGCCCGTGACGGCACGGCTATAGTCCAGCAGTCGATCGTAATTTCCTGGTGGCCTGCCGATGAACATGTTTTCGAGCATTTCCTCGATGGGTTCGGGCGAGCGGGCATAGCCAATGAAATAGGTGCCGAACTCTCCTGCCCCTGGGCGCCCGAACGGCATGTTGTCGCGAAGTATCTTCACTTCCTGGCCATCCTTTTCGAGGGTGGTCAGCGAACTGTGCGAGCAACTGGGCTTTACCGATGCATCCAACTCGATATCCGAGAGCTTGGTCCGCCCGATGATATGTTCCTGCTCGGTGGTGGAAAGCCCGTTCCATCCCGCCATGTCATGCAGGTACTTCTGCACGAGCACGTAGCTGCCGCCCGCGAACGGGGCGTCTTCGTCACCGACGAGGGTGAACTTGCCGAGCTCGCGGCCGCTCGGATTTTCCGTACCGTCGACAAAACCGATGATGCTGCGCATGTCGAAGTAGCGAAACCCCTGGACTTCATCGACCACCGTCACGGCACTGCCCAGGCGCGTCATGATCTGCGAGGCCAGCTCGAAGCACAGGTCCATGTGCTCGGCACGGATATGCAGCAGGATGTCACCGGGCGTCGCCACGGCCACACGCCCGCCGCTACCGATTTCACGGAATGGATGCAGCGATGCAGGGCGCGGCGCGCCGAACAACGCTTCCCACACCGAGGCACCGAAGCCCATCACGCAGGAGAGGTTGCCGGCCGGTACGCGCTTGCCGACCGAACGGACCAGGGCGGCAACGTCGCCACAGAGCGAACGCACGCTATCGCGGTTGTCACTGCCAGGCTTCAGGGTGGCCACGATGAAGAGGGCACTGCGGGTAATCGGGGTATCGACAGCTTGAGGCTCGATCTCGGAAACGTTCATTTCACTTCCCTCACCATGAGGATTCGCGTTGTTGCATCGGTATAGCACAGGCTGCATAGGCAATAAAAATCTTCACCCAGGTCTCTTCCTTTCATAGACAACTCCTATCAATTCATCCATACAAACAATTGGACTGCTTCAATTTGCCTCAGCTAATTTCCGCCGCCCCATGATCCGCTACCCCTCTACGGCGCTATCGCTCGCCACCCAGCACCGACGCCGTCATACTTTTACCTTGAGTCGTTGAAATGCCTGTGAACACCCCCTCTCAGATTGCCGCACTGGTCGTTGAAACCGGTGTCAAGAAAGCCCACCTACCGACCGCTTCGACAATCATCCTGGGCTTTTTGGCCGGTGCGTTCATTTCACTGGGGTTTCTTCTGGCGATCCACGTCAGCACCCTGATTCCAGCCCCCTGGGCCTCCCTCGGCACCCTGCTTGGCGCAGCGGTATTTCCCATGGGCCTGATCCTGGTGATTCTCGCCGGCGGAGAGCTGTTGACGGGCAACATGATGACCTTGCCCATGGCCCTGTTCGCCAAACGGGTCCGACTCAGCGCAGTGGCCCGCAACTGGCTGCTGGTCACCTTGGCCAATCTTCTCGGCGCGCTGTTCGTCGCCTACTGCTTCGGCCACCTGCTGGGCCTTGCCGAAGGCCCCTTCCTGGCCAAGACGCTGGCGGCGGCGAACGCCAAGGTGAATACCGATTTCCTCCATGCGTTCATTTCCGGCATCGGCTGCAACTGGCTGGTGTGCCTGGCCGTCTGGCTGTCCTATGCCAGCAAGGACGTCAGCGGCAAGATCCTGGGCATCTGGTTCCCGATCATGGCCTTCGTCGCCATTGGCTTCCAGCACGTGGTGGCCAACATGTTCCTGATCCCTGCGGCCATTTTCGCCGGCGAATTGGGCTGGGCCCAGTTCGCCGAGAACATCGCCGCGGTGTTCCTCGGCAATGCGGTCGGCGGTGCGGTGTTCGTCGGGCTGGCCTACTACCTGTCGTACGGCCCGGTCCTGGCTTGCCCGCCGGAACAGCAGCCAGCGCCCTAGGCCCCATCGCCTGCAGGCAGGGGCTGTGACCCGGTCAGTGGTAGGCATCCCCTGCTTGCACCTTGCCGCGAAACACGTGGTAGCTCCAGAACGTATAGACCAGGATGATCGGAATGATGAACAACGCTCCGATCAAAGCGAACAGCTGGCTCGACAGCGGCGAGGCGGCCTGCCAGAGGTCGATGCCAGGCGGCACGATGTTCGGCCAGATACTGATCGCAAGGCCCAGGTAACCGAGGAACACCAGGGCCACCACGCCAATGAACGGCAGGTGCGAGTGGCGCCTGCGCAGCGTCTTCTGGATCAACACCACCGACAGCACCGCCAGGGTGGCGATCACCACGGAGCGAACCCAATGGCTGCCGGCGAACCAACGCTGGGCGATATCGGCATGCAGCCAGGCAGTCCAGGCACAGATCACCGCGATGACGATCGCCAGCAGGTAGAGCAGCGGGCGGCTGTAGTGGCGCATGCGCGACTCCAGCATGCCGTCGGTCTTGATCAGCAGCCAGGTGCTGCCCAGCAGCGCATAGGTCAGGATCAGCCCGACGCCACAGAACAGCGGGAACGGCGCCAACCAATCCAGGGCGCTGCCGGCGAACTGGCGATTCTCCACGGGGATGCCCGAGATGTAGGTGCCGATGGCAACGCCCTGGAAGAACGTGGCTAGGACAGAGCCCCCGATGAACGCCTTGTCCCAGAGGTGGCGCTTGCGCGGGTGCGCCTTGAAGCGGAACTCGAACGCCACGCCGCGGAAGATCAGCCCCGCCAACACCAATACCAACGGCAGGTAGAGCGCTTCGAGAATCACCGAATAGGCCAGGGGAAACGCCCCATACAGCGCCGCTGCGCCGAGCACCGCCCAGGTCTCGTTGCCATCCCACACCGGCGCCACAGTGTTCATCATCACGTCGCGCTCGCGGGAATCACTGATAAGGGGAAACAGGATCCCCAGGCCCAGGTCGAAGCCATCCATGATCACGTACATCATCAGGCCAAAAGCGATGATCACGCCCCAGATGATCGACAGGTCGATACCTTGAATTGCCATGGTTCAGCTTCCTCTCAATCCGCTACCGACAGCGGACGACGCGCTGTCGCAAGTTGGCCCGGTGCATCGGGCGATACGTACTCCTCGTGTGTCTTCGGCCCTTTGCGCACCAGGCGCATCATGTAGCCGATGCCCACCGTGAACACCGAGAAGTAAATGAGGACGAACAGTGCCAGGGTCACGCTCATCTGCGCGGCGCTGTGATTGGACGCCGCTTCGGTGGTGCGCAACATGCCGTACACCACCCAGGGTTGGCGACCGACCTCGGTGGTGAACCAGCCGGCCAGCAGGGCGATCAACCCCGACGGCCCCATGAGCAGGGCGAACCACAGGAATGCCTTGTTGCGGTACAGGGCCCCGTTGCGCCGCAGCACCAGCGCCAGCAGCGCGCAGGCCAGCATCAGCATGCCCAGGCCGGCCATGAGCCGGAAGCTCCAGAAGACGATCGTGGAGTTGGGGCGATCCTCCTTGGCGAAGCTCTTGAGCGCGGGGATCTGCTTGTCCAGGCTGTGGGTCAGGATCAGGCTGCCCAGGTACGGCACCTCCAGGCTGTAACGGGTCTTCTCGGCATCCATGTCTGGCAGCCCGAACAGCACCAGGGGCGAGGCCTCGCCCGGGACATTCTCCCAGTGGCCTTCGATGGCCGCGATCTTCGCGGGTTGATGCTCCAAGGTGTTCAGGCCATGGGCATCGCCGACCACCACCTGCACGGGCGTGGCCACCAGGATCATCCACATGGCCATCGACAGCATCTTGCGTACCTGTGGCGTGTCGCGGCCACGCAGCAAGTGCCAGGCGCCCGAGGCGCCGACGAACAGGGCCGTCGAGAGGAACGCCGCCAGCGCCATGTGCGCCAGGCGGTAAGGGAACGACGGGTTGAAGACGATCTTGAACCAGTCCACCGGCGCGACCCGCCCATCGATGATCTCGATGCCCTGCGGGGTCTGCATCCAGCTATTGGACGAGAGGATCCAGAACATCGAGATGAGCGTGCCGATGGCCACCATGACCGTGGCGAAAAAGTGCAGCTTGCGCCCTACCCGGTCCCAACCGAACAGCATGACGCCCAGAAAGCCTGCTTCCAGGAAGAACGCCGTCAACACCTCGTAGGTGAGCAATGGCCCTGTCACGCTGCCCGCGAAATCGGAAAAGCGCGCCCAGTTGGTGCCGAACTCGTAGGCCATGACCAGGCCCGAGACCACGCCCATGCCGAAGTTGACGGCGAATATCTTCGACCAGAAGTGATACAGGTCCCTGTATACCGGGTTGCTGGTCTTCAACCAGCACCCTTCCAGTACGGCCAGGAAGCTTGCCAGGCCAATGGTGATGGCCGGGAAGATGATGTGAAACGAGACCGTGAAGGCGAACTGAATCCGCGCCAGGTCCAGCGCATCTAGATTCGACATGACAATATCCTCGTAGGCCCTCTGCTGAAGGCCTACCCGAAGAAGGAACGTGAGGGTTACTCGGCGACGGTGTGGATCAGGTTGTCCGGCCGTGACTTCTCGAGCGTGATGGCGATGAATTTCGACGTAGGCGTGAACGTCCGGTCACCGTAGCTTTCCAGGGGCACCAGCGGGTTGGTCTCCGGGTAGTAGGCCGCGGCCTGCCCCTCGGGCAGGTCGTAGGGCACCAGGCGGAAACCCGACACCCGTCGCTCGCGCCCGTCCTCCCACAGCGACACCATGTCCACGTGCTCGCCAGGCTCGAAGCCCAGGCGGCGGATGTCCGCCTCGTTGACGAACACCACCTCGCGCAGGCCGAACACGCCCCGGTAGCGGTCGTCCAGGCCATACAGGGTGGTGTTGTACTGGTCGTGGGAGCGCAGGGTCTGCAGGATCAGGTCTGGGCGCTCGCCGCGCTCGAGAACGGTCTCGTTGACCAGTTGCGCCGGCAGCTCGCTCGGCGTGAACTGCGCCTTGCCGGTTGCGGTATGCCATTGCCGCTCGGCAGCCGCATTGCCCAGGTGGAAACCGCCCGGTTGTTGCAGGCGGGTATTGAACTGCTCGAAGCCTGGGATCGTGTCGGCGATCAGGTCACGGACGCGCTTGTAGTCGCCGATCACCCAGTCCCAATCGATGGGGTGGTCGCCCAGGGTGGCCTTGGCCATGCCGGCGATGATCGCCGGCTCCGAGCGCAGGTGCGGCGAGCGCGGTTTCAACTGGCCATGGGAGATGTGCACCATGCTGAAGGTGTCTTCCACGGTGACGCCTTGCGGCCCCTCGGCCTGCAGGTCGATTTCCGTCCGGCCGAGGCACGGCAGGATCAGCGCGTCACGCCCGGTCACCAGGTGCGAGCGGTTGAGCTTGGTGGCGATGTGCACGGTCAGGTCGCAGTTGCGCAGTGCCGCATGGGTGCGCGGGGTGTCCGGCGTCGCCTGGGCGAAGTTGCCGCCCAGGGCGATGAACACCTTGGCCCGTCCCTCCTCCATGGCCTTGATCGCCAGCACGGCGTTGTGCCCATGTTCGCGGGGCACCTCGAACTGGAAGCGCCACTCGATGGCATCGAGCAGTCGTGCCGGAGGCTGTTCGTCGATGCCCATGGTGCGGTCGCCCTGCACGTTGCTGTGGCCACGCACCGGCGACAGGCCTGCACCGGGCTTGCCGACGTTGCCGCGCAGCAGTTGCAGGTTGACGATCTCCTGCACGGTGGGCACCGAGTGACGGTGCTGGGTCACGCCCATCGCCCAGCACATGATCACCCGCTCGGCCTTGCGGTACATGCGTGCGGCCAACTCGATCTCGGCCTGGCTCAGGCCGGATTGCTCGATGATGTGCGCCCAGGGCGTGGCGTCCACCGCCGCCAGGTAGGCGTCGATACCACTAGTGTGCTCGGCGATGAAGGCATGGTCGAACACCGCTGGCTCGCCCTTGGCCTGGGCCTCGCGCTCCCACTGCAGGAGGTACTTGGCGATACCGCGCATCACCGCCATGTCGCCGCCCAGGGCCGGACGGAAGTAGGCGGTGTTGGTCGGTTCGGAACCGTTGCTGAGCATCTCGAGCGGATGTTGCGGGTGCTGGAAGCGCTCCAGCCCACGCTCCTTGAGCGGGTTGAAGCACACCACCTGCGCACCTCGCTTGACCGCCTCGCGCAGCGGTTCGAGCATGCGCGGGTGGTTGGTGCCGGGGTTCTGGCCGATGACGAAGATCGCGTCAGCCAGTTCCAGGTCATGGAACACCACGGTGCCCTTGCCAACCCCGAGGGTGCTGTTCATGCCCACGCCACTGGCCTCGTGGCACATGTTCGAGCAGTCGGGGAAGTTATTGGTGCCGTAGGCACGGACGAACAGCTGGTAGAGGAACGCCGCCTCGTTGCTGGCCC